>NZ_JBEXKB010000020.1:0-136118 GCF_040609455.1 Kitasatospora sp. NPDC004669 | reverse complement strand
GTGCTCAACTTCTCCGCCCTCGACCTGCCCCCGGACGAACTGCTCGCCCGCCTCGACGAACTGGTCACCCACCTCGACCACGGCGGGGCCACCGAAGACGAGGAGGAGACGGCCGGCGTCACGGGCGCCACCTGCCTGTACGCGATCTACGACCCGGTCTCCGGACACTGCACCATGGCACGGGCGGGCCACCCACCGCCCGCCCTGGTACACAGCGACGGCACCGTGGAGTACGTCGACCTGCCCACCGGCCCACCGCTCGGCGTGGGCGGCCTGCCCTTCGAAGCCACCGAACTCCAGCTGGCACCCGGCACCGCACTGGTCCTCTACACCAACGGACTCGTCACCAACCGCGACCGCGACCTGGACAACGGACTCGCCACGCTGCGCCGTTCCCTGGCGGACGCCCACGCGGACGGGTCCCCGGACTCCTCCTGCCAGGCCGTGTTCGACGCGCTGGTCCCGCCACACCCGAGCGACGACATCGCCCTCCTCATCGCCCGCACCCGCCTGTTCGAATCCGACCAGGTGGCCACCTGGGACGTACCGCACGAGGCTGCCGCTGTGTCCCGCATCCGCAACGAATGCGTAGCCCAACTGGAGGCCTGGGGACTGGAGGACCTGAGCTTCACCACCGAACTGATCCTCAGCGAACTGATCACCAACGCCATCCGCTACGGCGCCGAGCCCATCCGCGTCCGCATGCTGCGCGACACCAGCCTGGTCTGCGAGGTCTCCGACAGCAGCAGCACCGCCCCCCACCTGCGCTACGCCGCCACCATGGACGAGGGCGGCCGGGGCCTGTTCCTGGTGGCCCAGCTGGCCGAGCGGTGGGGGACCAGGTACACGGCCCGTGGCAAGGTCATCTGGTCCGAGCAACCGCTGACCGCACCCGAGTTCCAGTTCGAGGCGATGCTGCTGTAGCCCGGAACGCGGGCATCGCGGGTGCGGATACACCGTCCGCGCAAGTCGCGGCCTTGCGGGCACACCGGCCCCGTCGTCCAGGAGACCCGCGCGGGCGTGGCCGCTCCTTCGCCGGCGCGGGCCGGTATCGTTGATCACCGGAGACAGGTCTTCCGAGACGCCCGGTCCGGCCGCGCCGGCCGGTCACGGCGGAAGGACGGGCTCGATGGGTCGCTGGGACGCGGAGCACACCGGTGGCGGCAGAACTCCGGCCGGGATCGACGAGCTGGAGAGACAGCTGCGCGAGTTGGCCGGCGCCCGCGGCCGGATGACCGGCCTGCTGCAGGCCGTCCTCGCGATCAGCCGCGACCTCGAACTGCCGGTGGTGCTGCGCCGGATCGTGACAACCGCGATGGACCTGGCCGGGGCCCGTTACGGGGCACTCGGCGTGCTCGACGAGGACGGCACCCGGCTGGCCGGCTTCGTCCCCGTGGGCTTGGACGACCAGCAGCGCGCCCGCCTGGCCGGAGTCGACCTGCCCACCGGCCGCGGGCTGCTCGGCCGCCTGATCCACGACCCACGGCCGCTGCGCGTCGACGACCTCGCCGCCCACCCCGACGCGGGCGGCTTCCCACCGGGCCATCCGCCCATGCGGACCCTGCTCGGCGTCGCCATCAGCGTCCGCGGCCGCATCTACGGCAACCTGTACCTCGCCGACAAACACGACGGTGAACCGTTCGACGTCGACGACGAAACCCTGATCACCGCCCTGGCCGGAGCCGCCGGCGTGGCGATCGAGAACGCCCGCCTCTACAGCCGCCTGCGCGCCGGCGCCGAGCAGTTCCAGCGGCTGCTGCTCCCGGTCCTGCCCACGCTGGCCCCGCTCGTCGCCTGGGCCGACTACCGGCCCGCCACGGAGCCTGCTCTGCTCGGCGGCGACTGGTACGACGCGCTGGCCCTGCCCGACGGCACCCGGACCGCGGTCATCGGCGACGTGGCCGGCCACGACCTGAGCGCCGCCGCCGTCATGTCGCAGGTGCGCAACATGCTGCGCGCGCTGGCCCACGACGGGGCCGTGCCGCCCAGCGAGATCCTCACCCGGCTCGACCAGGCCGTCCACGACCTCCCCGACGTTCCGATGGCCACCGCCTGCCTCACCCGGCTGGAACCACGCGGCGGGACGTGGACGCTGCACTGGAGCAACGCCGGCCACCTGCCGCCCCTGCTCGTCACCCGGGACGGCACCGCCCGCTACCTGGACACCGACCCCGACCTGCCGATCGGCGTCGACCCGAGCCTGCCGCGCCTCGACCACGTACGGGCCCTCCCGCCCCGAGCCACCCTGGTGATGTTCACCGACGGGCTCGTCGAGCATCCCGACCTCTCCCTGGACGCCGGGCTGCGAGCCGTTGCCGCGACCGCGGCCTCCCTGGCGGACCGGCCACTGGACGAGCTCGGGACGGCCCTGGTCGAGGCCCGCCCGGGAGACCTCCACGACGACCTCGCCGTGCTGCTGCTGCGCCTACCCGGGGCGGGGTGAGGCCGGCGACGGACGGAAGGGGTCAGTCGAGCTCGTTCTCGTGGACGACGCCGTCTTTGACGATGAGGCGCAGATTGCGTTCGGGATCGGCGAGGACGGACAGGTCGGTGGTCGGGTCGTCGTCGACGACCAGGAGGTCGGCCCATGCCCCCGGCGCGGTTCGCATCCTGCCGTCCCGGGTGATGGCCCAGGGTTCTCGGGCGTGCGCGATGCGTACTCCAGCGGTCGTGGGGTGAGGGTGCGAGCGGTTGGGGGAAGAAGACGGGCAGGGGCATTTGTCGGGCTGCTGTCGCGGAGGGCCGATGCGACGGGACGGGCGGGTGGCGAACTCCTTGTTCGCACTGCTGAGCCGGGACTGGGCGGGAGTGCCGGTCGCGCTGGTGGCGGCAGGAGTGGGCGGCGGACTCGTCGGGGTGGGGGCGGCGTGGGCGGTGGCGCTCGGTGGTCTGACGGTGGCTTTCGGTGCGGTGCTGCTGTCCGGGGCCGTTCGTCACCTGGTGCTGGTGGCCCGCGAGGGGCGGGAGAATCCGCCGCCCGGGCGGCTGGTCGATGTGGGTGGTCACCGGATGCACGTCCTCGCCGAGGGCGAGGACGGCGGGCCGACCGTGGTGTGGATGCCCGGTGGACACGCGCCCGGTGAGGACTTCCGGGAGCTGCACACGATGCTGGCGGCCCGGACCCGCTCGGTGCTGGTCGACCGGTTCGGATCGGGTTGGAGTGATGTCGGGCCCTTCCCGAGGACGACGGCGGGCGAGGCGGAGGAGCTGCTGGCGGCGCTGGACGGGGCGGGGGAGCGGGCCCCCTTCGTGTTCGTCGGTCATTCCTTCGGCGGGTTGCTGGTCGCGAACGTGGCCAGGCGTCGGCCGGATCTGGTGGCCGGGCTCGTGCTGCTGGATCCGACGCCCCTGGAGGCCATCGCCTTCGCGCCGCCCAACCGACAGCTCGCGGGGATGCGTCGCGGCTTCCTGCTGACGGCGGTGCGGCAGCTGTTCGGTGTGAACCGCGGCTCCGGCGGCCGGTCCGGGCAGGGCTGCGCCGCCGCGTCGATCTTCGCCGAGCTGTCGCCGTCCGGGTTGGCGGGAGTCGGCTGGGAGACCGTGGTGTACGACGGGGATCTCGGAGACCTACCGCTGGTGCTGGTGATACCCCGGGATCTCACGGGCGGTGAGACGGTGCTGGCCGGGGCCCGGGACGCGGTCGAGGCCGAGCGGATCAGCCGCTTCTATCTCCGCAGCAGGGTTCGGTACCTGGCGGCGTCGACGGCGGCACGGCTGGTGCACACGCCGGAGGGGACGGGCCACGACTTCCCGCACGAGGTGCCCGAGTTCGTGGTCGGCGTGGTCGAGGACCTGGTGCGGGAGCTGCGGGTGATCAGCCGTTGACCGTCCGCCGATCAGCCCATGACCGTGCGCGCGGAGCCGGCCCGGACCGGGCGTCGGCGGGAGAAGGAACCCAGGTCCACGACGTTGCCGGTGTGTTCGCAGCGGTAGCGGACCGGGGCGCCGTCGTGGTCGTGGCCGGCCTCGACCAGGTCGATCAGGCTCGCGAGGAAGCGGCCCACCAGCGGGGCGTTCTTGAACTGGTTGCCGCTGGTGCCCATGGCGACGTAGTACCCGTCGAGGGCGGTGCGGTCGTAGATCGGGGTCCAGTCGTCGGCGACGTCGTACACCCCCGCGACCCCGAGCGGCCGGTTGGGGACGCCGATCGCCGGGAAGCGGCGCGCGGCCCGGATCACCTGGGTGCGGAAGCGGTGGGCGGTGGGGCGGGGGTCGGCCTCGTCCGGATCGTCGATCCACTCGGGCGGGTCGCAGTCCGGCTCGGTGCCGCCGACCAGGAGGTGCCCGCCGGAGGCGGGGCGCAGGTAGGTGCCGAGGTCGAGGTCGGCGACCACGGGGCCGGGGCCGGTGGCGTGGCCGCTCGGTGCGGCGACCTGGTGGACCTCCTCGCGCAGCGGGCGCACGCCGATCGTGAAGTCGCTGCCGACCCCCGCCAGCCGGTTGAGGCCGCCCGACCACGGACCGGCGGCATTGACCACGACCGGTGCGGCGATCCGTACGCCGTCGGCCAGACGGATGCCCGTCACCCGGGTCGCGTGCCGGTCGACGGCCACCACGGCGTGGTGGAACAGGAAACGCGTGCCCAGCTCGCCCGCCGCGTCGGCGAGGTTCTGGGCGGCGAGCTGCGGGTCGTCGACGAACCCGGCGTCCGGGGTGAACAGGGCGCCGAGCTCACCGGCCGGGCCGGCGAAGAAGGCGTCGTCGTCCACCGGCTTCGGAGGCCAGTACCGCCCGGGATCGATTCCGGGGAGGCGCCCGCGCAGGGTCGGGGCGTCCCACCGTTCGTACGGGACGCCGGCGCGGTCGAACAAGGCGGCGACCTCGGACGGTGCGACAGCGGGGGAGTCGAGCAGCACGGCGCCGGTGCGGTGGAAGGCGGCGAGCGGGCGGCGGCCGGTGAGCCGCAGGTGCTCGGGCCAGGACGTCCAGAGGTGCTGGGCCTCCCAGGCCGTGGCGACGCCGTCGAAGGTGGAGTAGTTGAACCGGATGATCGCGCTGGAGGCGCTGGTGGAGCCGTGGCCGGGGGCGCCCGCCTTGTCCACGACGACCACCTGCCGCCCGGTGCGGGCGAGTTCGAGGGCGACGGCGGCGCCGATCACCCCGGCTCCGACGACCACCGCGTCCGGTCGGATGACGGTCATGACGGCCTCCCGTCGGGCGGGGGTGTGCGCAGGCTCGGCACGGCGGCGAGCAGGGCCCGGGTGTACGGGTGCTGCGGGGTGCGCAGGATGGCGCCGGTGGGGGCGGCCTCGACGATCCGGCCGTGCCGCATGACCGCCACCACGTCGGAGACGTGGCAGACCGCCGGCAGGTTGTGGCCGACGAACAGCATGGACAGGCCCAGCTCGCGCCGGAGTTCGCGGATCGTGTTGAGGACGGCGGCCTGCACCGAGACGTCGAGCGCCGAGGTGATCTCGTCGGCGATCAGCAGGCCGGGTTCGACGGCCAGGGCCCGGGCGATGGCGACCCGCTGGCGCTGGCCGCCGGAGAGCTGTCGCGGCAGGCGGTCGGCGAGCCGGGGATCCAGGCCGACGAGGCCGAGCAGCTCGGCGACGCGCGCGGCACGGGCGGGCCGGTCGAGCCGGTGGAAGACGGTGGCCGCTTCGACGAGCGTCCGGCGGACCGTCATCCGGGGGTCCAGCGCGGTGTCCGGGTCCTGGAGGACGACCTGGACCAGGCGGCCGAGCCGGCGCCGGTCGCGGACGGTGCGGATGCGGACCTCCTGGCCGTCGAGCAGGACCCGGCCCCCGTGCAAGGGGCCGAGGCCGACGATCGCGCGGGCCAGGCTCGATTTCCCGGATCCGGACTCGCCCACGAGCCCGAGCGTGGTGCCGGACGGGATCTCCAGCGAGACGCCGTCCACGGCGGTGACGGGGCCGCGTGGACCGAGATGCCGGACGGTGAGCTCGGAGACCTGAAGGGAGGTCATGGCGCGACCGCCGTCTCCGGGTTCGCCGTCACCGGTACCGGATACCAGCACGCGACCCGGTGGTCGGCATCGAGGTCCTCCAGCGGCGGAGCCTGCTCGGCACAGTGGTCCCGGCGGCGCGGGCAGCGGGGCTCGAACGCACAGCCCGGGGCAGGTGCGAGCGGGTCGGGCGGGGCGCCCGGCACGGTCGGCAGCGGCCGGTCGCGGTCCGCGGTGAGGTCCGGCACCGACTCGACCAGTGCGCGGGTGTAGGGGTGCCGGGTGCCGGCGGCGAGTCGGTCGGCGGGCAGGGTCTCGATGACGGTGCCCGCGTACATCACCAGGACCCGTTCGCAGAACTCGCCCACGAGCGCGATGTCGTGACTGATGAACAGGATCGCGGCGGAGGTGTCCCGCCGGATCTCGGACAGTAGCCGGGTGATCTGCCGCTGCACGGTGACGTCGAGCGCGGTGGTGGGCTCGTCGGCGATGATCAGGCCCGGCCGCACCATCAGCCCGGACGCGATCATCACCCGTTGGCGCTGGCCGCCGGAGAGCTGGTGAGGGCGTGAGCGCAGCACGGCCGGGGGGAGGGCGACCCGACGCAGGGCGTCGGAGGCCTCCGACGCGGCCTGAGCGCGGCTCGCGCCGCGATGGGCCCGGACGGTCTCGGTGAGCTGGGTGGCGACCCGCAGGGACGGGTTGAGCGCCGACGCCGGGTTCTGGAAGATCATCGCCAGGCCCGTCGCGAGGTGGCGGTCCCGCTCCTTCGGTGTCATGGCGGCGAGGTCGGCGCCGAGCAGGCGGAGGGTGCGCCGGGACACCCGGGCCCCTTCCGGGAGCAGGTCGGCGATGGCGAGCGCGGTGAGCGACTTGCCCGAACCCGACTCGCCGACGAGTCCGACGATCTCGCCCGGTCGCAGCGAGAGACTCACCCCGCGCACCGGCCGGATCACCCCGTCCGGAGTGGGGAGTTCGACGCCGAGGTCCTCGACCTGGAGCACCAGGCCGTCCTCGGCGGGCCCGCTCGGGGCGAGCGGGGGCGCGGTCGTACGTGGCGCCGGGCCGCGCCGGGCGACGCCGCCGGCCAGGACCTCGCCGAGCAGCTGGAAGGTCAGGGCCGCGTAGAGGATGGCCAGGCCCGGGGCGAGGGCGGGGAGGGGTTCGGCGTAGATGCGGTCGAGCCCCTGGTTGAGCAGCTGCCCCCAGTCGTAGCCGGGCGGTTGGACGCCCAGACCGAGGAAGCTCAGCCCGGAGAGCGCGACGAGGGCGGTGCCTGCCGCCGTGGTGGTGCTCAGCAGCAGCGGTTCGGCGATGTTGGGCAGGACGTGCCGCCACAGCAGCCGGTGCCGACGCAGGCCGAGGACCCGGGCCGCGGCCAGGTGGTCGGTGCCCGCCACGCCGGCCGCGAGGGTGTGGGCGAGCCGGGCGAATCCGGGAACGCCCGCGACGGCGAGGGCGAGCATCGCCCCGCCGGCGCCCGCACCGAACACCACGGCGAGGAACATCGCGACCAGGAGCGCGGGGAAGGCGAGCAGGAGGTTGATCAGCCCGGCGACCAGCCGACGGGCGCGGGGGGCGAGGACGGCGGTGGACGCCCCGAGGAGGACTCCCGCGGTCGCGCCGAGCAGGACCGCCGCCAGCGCGAGCAGCAGGGAGGGCCGGGTGGCCGTCAGGACCCGGGCGAGCAGGTCCCGGCCCAGGTTGTCGGTGCCGAACGGGTGCGCCACGGACGGGCCCTGGAGCACCGCGGAGGGGTCCGGGCGGTCGGCCGACGCGCCCCAGACGAGCGGGCCGACCAGCGCGAGCACGACCAGCGACGTCAGCATGGCCGCCGTGACCCAGGCCATGGGTGAGCGCGGGCGTCCGGGTGGAAGGAGCACGGTCACGTCTCCCGGATCGTCGAGCGGGGGTCGAGCACGGCCAGCAGCACGTCGACCAGGAGGCCGGCGAGCAGCACGGTCGTGCCCAGCACCAGCACCATCGCCTGGACCACCGGGTAGTCCTGCGAGACCACGGACTGTGCCATGGCCGAACCGATGCCGGGCCAGGCGAAGACCTTCTCGACCAGCACCGTGCCGGCGATCAGGGCGGGCAGCAGGCTTCCGGCGACGGTGAGTGCTGCGGTCGCCATGTTCGGCGCGGCGTGCCGCAGGTAGCGGCGGGCGGGGGACAGCCGTTTGCTCCGGGCGGTGCGCAGGTAGTCCTCGTTCAGCACCTTCAGCGCCTCCACCCGGACGATGCGCACCAGGACGGCGGTGGGCGCGAGGGCGAGCGCGAGGACCGGCAGGACGAAGGATTCGGCGCCCGCCGCACCGGCCACCGGGAGCAGCTGGAGGCCGACGGCCAGCAGTGCGGTGAGCCCGGCGGCCAGGACGAAGTCGGGCACCCCGGCCAGGCCGGCGGTGACCGCGGTGAACACGAGCTCGGTGTGCGGATGCCGGCCGTCGCGGGTGCGGACGGCGGCCAGCAGGCCACCGGGCAGGGCGACGGCGAGGGTGACCAGGAAGGCGAGGCCGGCGATCTCCAGGGTGGCCGGCAGCCGGGTGCGGACCAGCTCCGCGACCGGTGTCCCGGTGACCAGTGAGGTGCCGAGGTCACCGTGCACGAGGCCGTCGAGGTAGTGCCGGTACTGCGACAGGAAGGGCGCGTCGAGCCCGAGTCGGTGTCTGCGGGCGGCCACCAGGGCGGGGGCCGCGTCGACACCGAGCGCGGCACGGACCGGGTCGCCGGGGACGAGGCGGATCATCGCGAACGACGCGGTGAGCACGACCGCGAGGGAGAGGAGCAGCCGGGCGGTGCGGCGCCCGAGGAACGCCGTCCAGGGGTGCCGCAGCAGCTGGGGTACGGACACGGTGGGTCCCCCGGTCACTGGTGGAGGCGGATGCTGGTGGGGACGAGCTGGCCGCCGAAGGTGGTGGCGAAGGTGGTGCGGTAGCCGTACACGGTGCTCCGGCCGTCCGCGATCGGCAGGGCGTCGGCCGAGCGGAGGAGCGCGGCGGTGGCCCGGTTCCAGGTGCCGCAGCCGGCCGTGTCGGTCTCCTGGAGTGCCTGGGCGACCAGCGCGTCGTACTCGGGGTCGGTCACGCCCGCGAAGTTGAGGCCCTGGGCGGGAGCGGGGCCGGAGAAGAACGGGATGAAGCCGACCGGCAGGGCGAAGCCCGGCGAGGTGCCGACCACGACGTCGAACTCGCCGCTCTGGTACATGGCGTTGACGAGGGCGGGCAGGCTCTCGGTGACCAGGTCGACCCGCGCGCCGAGCGCCGTCCATTCCCGGGCCATCAGCTCGGCGACGGACGGCAGGGTCGGGCCGAGGTCGGGGCTGGTGATCAGGCGCAGTCGGAGCGGCCGGCCGTCCTTGGTGAGGGGGCCGTCGGCGGAGCGGGTCCAGCCGGCGGCGCGCAGGGCCTCGGCGGCGTCCTGCGCGGGCAGGTTGGCGGTGGCGAGGTCGGCGTGGCAGACGGCGCCCTCGGCGCCGAAGTCGGTGGCGGGTCTGCCGGTGCCGCCGACGGCGACGTTGGCGAGCCCCCGGCGGTCGAGGGCGGCGACCAGGGCGCGGCGCAGCGCCGGGTCGAAGAGGGCCCGGCCGGGGCGCTGGTTGAAGAAGGTCAGCCCGACCACGGTCGCCACGTCCGTGGTGGCCAGGCCGTGGTCGGTGAGCCGGGCGCGGTCCGGCCCGTTCACGTTCGCGATGTCGACACCGCCGGTGAGTAGCAGGTTCGCCGCGGTGGAGGCCTGGGGCACCACCGAGACGGCGATGTGCGCGGGGAGGCCGGGCGCTGCGGTCGTCGCCCCGTCGGGTCCCCAGGAGTAGCCGTCGCGGACGGTGAACTCGTACGGTCCGCCGGGGGTGTAGCGGGTCAGCGTGTAGGGGCCGGTGCCCTGGGTGGCACGGTCCAGCGACTGGGGCCGGTCGAGTCCGGCGGGGCAGACGATCGGCAGCAGGCCGAGGGTGCGGGTGAGGAACGGGAAGGGGGCGGTGGTGGTCGCCGAGACCGTGCCGGTCACGTCGTCGGCTTTCGCGGTGAACGGGACGTTCGGCAGGACGGTCTGGGCGCCGGCGAGTTGGTTGGCCGGGTCGCCCGCGTAGGTGAGCGCGCGGGCCACCGCCGAGGCGGTGAGGGGAGTGCCGTCGGAGCAGGTGACGCCCGGACGGAGGGTGAAGGCGGCCGTGGTGGTCGTGGCCTGCCAGGACGAGGCCAGGCCGGTGACCACGGTGCCGTCGGCGGTGATGTTGACCAGCGAGTCGTAGGCGTAGCGGGCCTGGGCGGCGCCGAAGGCGGTGTACGGGTTGAAGCTCGGGGTCTCACTGGCCGCCGCGATCCGGACGGTCCCGCGGTCCACCAAGGGCGTGGTGGTCGAGGACCGGGCGGCGCCGCCGCAGCCGCTCAGCGCGACGGCCGCAGCGGTCATGGTGGCCGTCAGGGCGACCGGCAGGGGGCGACGGTACATGGCGTCATGGTGCCACCGGGCATTGGCGGTGGCGATTCAACTCGCCTGCGGGGAAGGCGTGTTCGAATGATCGGAGCCGCCTCTCGCCTGGGCCTGGGCGGTGGGCGTCGGCGCGGGACGGCGGGGCGGTGCGATCCCGATTCACTCTTTCGAAGGATGCCGCGGCCCGTGTGCCGCAGTCCGGGCGACCTGGCGGTCCGTCATCGCCAGTATGTCGGCATGAGGACGAACGAACCGGGTCGCGAGGTCGGTCACCTGGCGGACCGTTACTGGGAGTTCCTGCTGGAGCGGGACCCGTTGCTGCGAGTCCGTCAGGGGCTCCCGGTCGAGACGCTGCCGGGGGCGTCGCTCGCCGAGGCCGAGGAGCGGGCACGGTTCGCCGCGGGTGTGCTGGACCGGGTTCGGGTGCTCGACGGCGCGGAGCTGTCCGGTGCCGACGCCGACACCGCGGCCGTCCTCGCGGCGCTGGCCGGGCAGGAGCTGCGGGCCCGACGGTGGTACTGGCTGACGCCCGCCGTCACGCCGTACCGGCTGTTCCCGCTGTCGCTCTACGTCGACGCGGTCCTGTGCCGTTACCAGTTCGCCGAACGGCCCGACGCCGAGCGGTACTTGACGCTGGTGCGCGAACTGGCGCGGGTGGTCGGCTCGATCGGCGACAAGGTGGTCGGGCAGGCTACGCGCGGCTTCCGGGTGCCCGCCCCGGCCCTGGCCGGAGTGCGGGCCACCGTCGAGGGCCTGCGCGCCTCGGCGGCGCGCCGGGTGGCGGTGGCGGACGACCGGCTCGGTGGGCTGGGGGCGGCTGGGCGCGGACGCCTTCGGGACGGCGTACGGCGACTGGTGGAGGCCGAGTTGACGCCGGCCTTCGACCGGCTGCTCGCCGTCGTCGACGACCCGGTCTATCGGGGAGAGGTACCGCAGGAGGTCGGCTGGGCGCGCTACGAGGGCGGCGAGGAGGCGTACCGGGACTTCGTCCGGACCGGCACCGGGGGCGACACCGCGCCCGAGCGGCTCCACGAGCTCGGCCGCGACCAGTGTCGCGAACTGGCCGGGCGGATGCGGGAGGTGCGCGCGACCCTGGGCTTCCCGGGCACCGAGGCCGAGTTCCACGACCGGCTCAGGACCGAGCCCCGGCTGTATGCCCGGACGCCCGGGGAGGTCGAGGCCCGGTTCCGTGGCCACCTCGACCGACTGGCCCCACTGCTGCCGCGGTGGTTCGCCACCTTGCCGGCCGCGCCGTACGGGCTGGCCCGGCTGGATCCGGCGCTGGAGTCGGGGATGACCTTCGGGTACTACGAGTCGCCGACCGCTGCCAGTCCGGTCGGGCGCTACCGCTACAACGGCTCGGACCTGGACCGGAGATCGCTGATCGGTTCGGCCTCCCTGATCTATCACGAGCTGGCGCCGGGGCACCACTTCCACCTCGCCCGCCAGGCGGAGGACCGGTCGCTTCCGCAACTGCGGCGTGAGAGCGCCGAGTTCGGCGCGTTCAACGAGGGTTGGGCCGAGTACGCGGCGGGGCTCGGCTGGGAGATGGGCCTCTACGACGATCCGTGGGACGCGTACGGGCGCCTCGCGCAGGAGCGGTTCACCGCGCAGCGGCTCGTCGTCGACACCGGGCTCAACCTCGGGACGATGAGCCTCGCGCAGGCACGGGACTTCATGCGCGCCAACTCCACCGAGGCGGACGGCCAGATCGACTCGGACCTGTTGCGGTACTCGACGGATCTGCCCGGGCAGGCGCTCTCCTACCGTGCGGGCTTCCTGGAGTTCGGTCGGCTGCGGGCGCGGGCCGAGGCGGACCTGGGCGCCGGGTTCGACGTGCGGGCCTTCCACGAGGCGGTGCTGGGAGGCGGTGCGCTGCCGTTCCCCGCCCTGCGCCGGAGGGTGGCGCGCGAACTCGGCAGTCGTCATGTCGGCGATCACTATTAATAGGTAAATCGGACGCGAATTTCCCGTGATGGGTGGGCTTACTGCAATCCGTAGCGGTCGGGAACGTGGGTGACACTCGCATGGGTGAAACCCGTCGAGGCTGTTTGGCCTCGATGGACATGACTCGACTACGGTGGCGGATGAGCGGGCGGTGGACCCCATCGACGAGGAATTCGATCCGGCCGGGAATCCGGCACGGGGATCGGGAATTCCGGAAATGGGTGCTTCCGTCTGCCCTGCTGTGCGTGCTCCGGAGTTCGCAGTGCCCGGGGTCCCCTGTCATACGTCTGCGTAGAGAGGTTGGAGCATCATGCCGCCCGTAGTCCCGCCGTTCCTGGTCGGTCTCATCGTCGCGCCACTGGCCAAGCGTCTCCTCAAGCCGCTGGTGCGCGGCGTCGTCAAGACGTCCGTCGGTATTGCCCTGGAGGTGAAGAAGGCGGCCCATGAGGCCGGCGAGAACATCCACGACCTCGCGGCCGAGGTGGCCGCCGACATGGTGGCGGCGCAGATCGCCTCCGATGACGGCCACCGGGCCGCCGAGAGCACGGCCCCGATCGGGGAGAGGGGCGGGGTCACCGACCGGGCCGAGGGCGAGGGGAGGGCCCCGAAGATCCGCGCGACCGCCGGTGCCGGTGCCGGCGTCGGCGCCGGCAAGGCGCACTGACGTCCTGATCCGCGGCCCGATCGGCCGCCTGGGCGCGCCTTCCGGCCGTTCTCGGAAGGCGTGTCCACGCGGCGGTCGGCCGTAGGCCTTTCGGCCGTATCGACTTCCCCTTCAGACTTTCCACTCCGTCGGAGTAATCCGCCGCGCGCAGAATTCCGACGCGCCCGCTGACGGATTACCCGTGACCTCCGCAAACAGGTGATCGTACACATGCCATCTCTGCTGGGTGCCGCAGCCGGATTCCGCTCCGCGGATTTGGACGTGAGCCCGCGCTCGGTCATTCCGGGCCGCCAGCGCTGGGACGTCAAGCTGGTTCTCGGACGGCCCCGGACGGCCCGAGTCCTCGCCGCCGCGCTGCGCCGCATCCCCGGGATCACCGAGGCCCAGGCCAACCCGATCACCGGTGGGGTCCTCGTCCGACACGACGCGCGGGTGCGTGCCGCGGACGTCGGTCGGATCATGCGCAGAGCGGTCGCCCTGGTGGCGGAGGGTCCGGCCCGGACGGGACGTGCGACGTCGGCCCGGCCGGTCGCCGAACCGGCTTCGCGTCCGGACCGCGGCCTCGTCGTGCGTCCCGTCCTCGCGGTGGGCGGCGGGGTGGCGGCCGGCATCGCGCTGATCCGCGGGTCGGCGCGGAGCAAGCAGCTGGTGGCACTCGGCGGGGTGGCGGCCGCGACCGCGGCGGTCGTCCGGAAGGCCTGGCGCAGAACGGTCGACGGCACCAGGGAGCTGTCCGGGTCCGGCACCGAACGACACCCCCTGCTGGAGATCGTCGGACCGCACCGGAAGCGGCTCTACCGCGCCTCCGCGCTCTCGATCGCCTGCCAGGTCTCGGAGATGGCGCTCGGCACGTTCCTCGGCTGGACGGGACTGGTGCTGATCAAGGGCGAGGCCGCACCGCTGGTCAGCCTCGGCCTGACCACCGCCTCCGCCCAACTCTGGGGTCTGGCGGGGTTGGTGGCGGTCGCCTGCGCCGCCGTGGCGGGCCTCTCGTACACCTCGAACCTCCAGTGGCGCCGACTCGGCCAGGACATCGAGCACGACTGGCGAAACCGGACGTTCGAGCACGTACAGCACATCGAACTGCGGCATCTGGAGGGCGAGCGCACCAGCCGGGTCGCCGGTGCGCTCACCGACGACGTCGGCCAGCTGGGCACCTTCTTCGCCGGCTCGGCCAACGACGTGCTGCAGCTGGGCACCAGCCTGGCTCTCCTGGTGCCGGCGTTCCTGCTGCTGGCCCCGCAGATCGCCTGGATCGCGTTCCTGCCCATCCCGGTGATCGCCTGGCTGTCACTCCACTACCAGGACAAGGTCGCGGCCGACTACGCCGTCTCCGGTGAGAACCGGGCCAGGCTGCACAGTCGGCTGGTCAACACGCTGGAAGCCGGTGCCACCGTCAAGAGCTTCTGCACCGAGGGCTACGAGGCCGAACGCATCGACGACTTGAGCGAAGCGGCCCAGGAGAGC
The DNA here is from genome assembly GCF_040609455.1 of Kitasatospora sp. NPDC004669. Classification (NCBI taxonomy): domain Bacteria; kingdom Bacillati; phylum Actinomycetota; class Actinomycetes; order Kitasatosporales; family Streptomycetaceae; genus Kitasatospora; species Kitasatospora sp. NPDC004669. The sequence continues at coordinate 121,698 of NZ_JBEXKB010000020.1, read as the reverse complement.
AATCGGCAGACCGACCGGAGCGCGATCCGCCACGCCGAGACCGTCCGGGCCTGCACGACCACCTCGATGGCCGGCACTCTGCTTGTCGGCGGCCGCGCGGTGCTCAACGGCACCCTCCGGTTCGAGGTGTTCAGCCCGCTGATCGGGCTGCCCCAGATGGTGCTGCTGCGGATGAACCGGATCGGCGGCATCGTCGACCAGTACCAGCGCACGCTCGCCTCCTACGACCGGGTCCAGCGGCTCCGTTCCCTGCCCGTCGAGGCCGACGGCACCGGCGGACCGCTCGACACCGAGAAGGTCCGGGGCGAGATCGTCCTCGACGAGGTGACCTTCGCCTACCCCGGACGGCCGCCGGCGCTGGACGATCTCTCGCTGACCATCCCCGCCGGGCAGACCACCGCCCTCGTCGGCGCCACCGGCTCCGGCAAGACCACGATCGCCAAGCTGCTGATGCGTTTCGAGGACGTGGAGTTCGGCTCCGTGCTGCTCGACGGTCGGGACGTGCGCGACCTGGCGCGGCACGACCTGCGCCACGCGATCGGGTTCGTCGCCCAGGACCCGTTCCTCTTCGACGGCACCATCGCCGACAACATCCGCTACGGCAGCTTCCGGGCCTCGGACGAGGCCGTGGTCGAGGCGGCAACGATGGCCGAGGCGCACACCTTCATCGCGACGCTGCCGGACGGCTACGACACGGTGATCGGCGAGCGCGGTGCCGCCCTCTCGGGCGGTCAACGGCAACGGATCGCCCTGGCCCGGGCGATCCTCAAGGACGCCCCGGTCGTGATCCTCGACGAGGCCACCTCCGCCGTGGACAACGAGACCGAGGCCGCCATCCAGCGCACGCTCCGAGGCTTCGCGGCCGACCGGACGATGATCATCATCGCCCACCGGCTCTCCACCGTTCGCCACGCGGACCGGATCTACGTCATGGACAAGGGCGGCGTCGTGGCCGAGCAGGGCACCCACGACGAGCTCCTCGCCCAGCACGGACTCTACGCATCCCTCTGGCAGCTCCAGGCCGGCGAACTCGCCGCCTGACCGCAGCAGCCGCGCCTGCCCGCCGACCACGTGACGCCGCCGCGGTCGGCGCGGCCCGGCGTGCCGCGCGCGTACGCCCGCCCACACTTCTGGAGGTACCCCCCATGTCCCGTCGCGACGGCGACGTCCTTCCCCTGACGGCAGCCCAGCGTGAGATCTGGCTCGCCGAGCAGCGCTCCCGGACAGCGCTCGACGCCTACCGCATCGGCGAATACCTGGAGGTCCACGGACCGGTCGATGCGGAGCTGCTCGAGATCACGCTGTGCCGGGTCGTCGACGAGATCGACGCGCTGCACGTGAGCTTCGTCCACGACGGGCAGGAACCGCGGCAGGTCGTCCGTGCGGCATGGGACTGGGAGCCGACTCGGCTCGACCTCAGCTCGGAGCCCGATGCCCGGGCGGCGGCCCTGGCATGGATGGCCCGGGACCGGATGCGTCCGCTGGACCTCGCCCGTGACCCGCTCTTCAGCTTCGCGTTGATCAGCCTCTCGCCGGTGCACCACCTCCTGTACCAGAACTACCACCACCTGGTGATGGACGGGTTCGGTCTCTCCCTGGTCCGGCGACGGATCACGCGGATGTACACGGCGCTGGCGGGGGGTGGACCGGTCCCGTCGTCCCCGCTGCGTTCGCTGGACGAGCTGATCCGCAGTGACGTCGACTACCGTGTCTCAGCGCAGCTCACCGCCGATCGTTCGTACTGGACGGAGCGGCTCGCCGACCGGCCGGAACCGACCCACCTCACCGGCCGGGCTCCGCGTCGTGGGAGCGGCCCGCGTACCGAGGTGGAACCGGCGCCGTTCCGCGTGGACGCGCTGCGATCGGCGGTAGCGGAGACCGAGGTCCACTGGTCCCGGGCGCTGATCGCGGCGGCGGCTCTCTACACACACCGGCTCACCGGGGACCGGGACGTGCTGATCGGCCTTCCCGTCACCGGGCGCGAGGGAGCCGAACGCGCCCTGATGTCCTCGCCCGGCACGGTGGCGAACGTGGTGCCACTGCGCCTGCCGGTGCGTCCGGACATGCGGTGGCACGACCTCGTCACCGAGGTGGCACGGGAGGCCGACGGGGCGCTCGCGCACCAGCGCTACCGCAGTGAGGACCTGTTCCGGGAACTCGGTGATCTCTCCGTCACCGGGGCGGCGTTCCCACTGGTCGTCAACATCATGGTCTTCGACTCCGCGCCGAGCTTTGCCGGGCATCCCGCCACGCTGCACTACCTGCTCCCGGAACCGACCTCCGGGCTGTCGCTCTGGATCACAGGCCGGCGGGGAGACGGTGAACTCCAGGTCGAACTCAAGGGCGCGCCCCAGACGTGGAGCGACGACGAACTCGCCGTCCACCAACGGCGGCTGATCGCACTGCTGGACACCGTCGCGGACTGCGACCCGCAGGAGCCGGTCGGCCGGATCGGCCTGCTCGCCGCGGACGAGGAGCGTGAGCTGCTGGAGCTGGGCACCGGCCCGGTGACCGGGGTCTCCGCCGGCAGCCTGCCGGAGGTGTTCCGCGCGCAGGTGCGGGCGACGCCGGACGCGGTCGCGGTGGTGGGGCCGGACGCGTCGCTGACGTACGCGGAGCTGGACGTGCGGGCGAACCGGCTGGCGCACGCCCTGATCGCCCGCGGGGCGGGGGCGGAGCTGCCGGTGGCGGTGGCCCTGCCGCGTTCGGCGGCACTGGTGGTGGCGGTCCTCGCGGTGCTCAAGGCCGGGGCCGTCTATGTTCCGGTCGATCCGGAGTACCCCGCCGCCCGGGTCGGGTACATGCTCGACGACGCGCGGCCGGTCCTGGTGGTGACCGACGCCCACACCCGGGACCGGCTGCCCGAGGCCGCTCCCGTCGAGCGGCTGGTGGTCGACGACCCGGAGACGGCGGCGATGGTGGCGGGCTGCCCGGCAGCGGATCCGGCGGTGGCCGTCGATCCGGCGCATCCGGCCTACGTCATCTACACGTCCGGTTCCACCGGGCGGCCCAAGGGCGTGGTGCCGACGCACGGCGGCCTGCTCAACCTGTTCGCCGACCAGCAGCGGGCACTGTTCCCACCCCTGCTCACGGGACGGGGCCGGCTTCGCGTGGCGCTCACCACGTCGGTCTCCTTCGACGCCTCCTGGAACCAGCTGCTCGGCCTGTGCGCGGGCCACGAGCTGCACGTCCTGGACCATGCGACCTGGACCGACCCGGACGCCTTCGTCGACTACGCCCGGCGTCATCGCCTCGACTTCATCGAGGCCACCCCGTCGTACCTCCAAGTCCTCGTCTCACGGGGACTGTTGGACGGTCCCCAGTGGCGCCCGGCGATCGTCGCGGCGGGCGGGGAGGCTGTTCCGGAGCAGCTGTGGGAGCGGCTGCGGGCGGCCGACGGGGTGTCCTGCCTGAACTTCTACGGGCCGTCCGAGTGCACGGTCAACTCGGTCGTCGCGCCGCTGGGGTCGAGCCGACGCCCGGTGATCGGCCGTCCGGTCGGCAACGCCCGGCTGTACGTGCTGGACGGCGCACTGCAGCCGCTACCCGTGGGCGCGGCGGGTGAGCTGTACATCGCCGGTGCGGGCCTGGCACGTGGCTATCTGAACCGGCCGGGTCTGACCGCCGGGCGCTTCACAGCCGATCCGTTCGGGCCGGCCGGCTCGCGGATGTACCGCACCGGCGACCTGGTGCGGTGGGACGCGGACGGGAACCTGGAGTTCCTCGGCCGCACCGACGACCAGGTCAAGATCCGGGGATTCCGGATCGAACTCGGCGAGATCGAGACCGTGCTCATGGAGCACCCGCGGGTCGCACAGGCCGCCGTTCTGGTGCGCACCGAAGGGGACGCCCGGCTGGTCGCCTACGTGGTGCCGGCGTCCGGTACCACGGCGGGCGGTACCGCGGCGTCCGGTGCCGAGGTCGTCGCGGCCGAGCTGCGCGAGCACCTGCGCGAGCGGCTGCCGGAGTACATGGTGCCGGCCGCGTTCGTGACCCTGGACGCGCTGCCGCTGACGCCGAACCGCAAGCTCGACCGGCGGGCCCTCCCCGCGCCGGAGCAGACCGCGGCCGCCCCGGGCCGTGCTCCGCGCACCGCGACCGAACACCTGCTCGCCGGGCTGTTCGCCGAGGTGCTCGGGGTGGCCGAGGCCGGAGTGGACGACAGCTTCTTCGACCTCGGAGGGCACTCGCTGCTGGCCACCCGGCTGGTCGCCCGGGCACGGTCGGTGCTGGGCGTCGAGCTGAGACTGAGCGACCTGTTCGACGCACCGACGGTCGCGGAACTGGCGGCTGCGGTGGACGTCGCGGGCCGGGCGCGCCCGGCGCTGGGGCGCCGCGAGCGGCCCGAGACGGTCCCGTTGTCCTTCGCGCAGCGCCGGCTGTGGTTCCTGCACCGCATGGAGGGGCCGAGCGCCACCTACAACATCCCGCTGACGCTGAGGCTGTCCGGAAACCTGGACCAGCGGGCCCTGGAGGCCGCCCTGGCGGACGTGCTGGAGCGGCACGAGAGCCTGCGCACCGTCTTCCCGGTGATCGACGGCGTGCCGTACCAGCGCGTGCTGGACCCCGACGCGGCACACCCGCGGCTGCGGGTGACCGAGGTCGGCGAGCGCGACCTGCCGGACCGGCTGGCGGAGGCGGCCCGGTACGGCTTCGACCTCTCCGCGGAGCCGCCGCTGCACGCCGAACTGTTCCAGCTGGGGACCGAGGAGCACGTGCTGCTGCTCGTGGTGCATCACATCGCCGGTGACGGCTGGTCGATGGGGCCGCTCTCGCGGGACCTGACGGCCGCCTACGCGGCCCGCGCCGAGGGGGCGAAGCCGGAGTGGTCGCCGCTGCCGGTCCAGTACGCCGACTACGCCCTCTGGCAGCGGGAGCTGCTCGGTGACGGCGCGGACCCGGACAGCCTGCTGAACGACCAACTCGGTTACTGGCGGGTGCAGCTGGCGGAGCTTCCCGAACAGGTGGAGCTGCCCTTCGACCGGCCCCGTCCGGCGGTGATGTCCTACCGGGGCGCCCACCTGCCGGTGCGGATCGACGCCGAGCTGCACCAGGGCCTGCGCGAACTCGCCCGCGGCGGCGGCGCCAGCCTCTTCATGGTGCTCCAGGCCGGGCTGGCCGCTCTGTTGGGCAAGCTCGGCGCCGGCACCGACGTCCCGATCGGCACGCCGATCGCCGGACGCACCGACGAGGCCCTGGACGACCTGGTCGGCTTCTTCGTCAACACCCTGGTGCTGCGCGCCGACCTGTCCGGCGACCCGTCGTTCACCGAACTGCTCGGCCGGGTGCGCTCGGACGCGCTGGCCGCGTACGCGCACCAGGACGTGCCGTTCGAGCACCTGGTGGAGGCGCTGAACCCCACCCGGACGCTGGCGCACCACCCCCTGTTCCAGACCATGCTCGCCCTGCAGAACGCGCCGCTCGGCGCGTTCGACCTGCCGGGGCTGCGGGTGGCGACCGACCTGGTCCACACCGGGACGGCCAAGTGCGACCTGACCTTCATCCTGGCCGAACAGCCCGACGCGGACGGGCTGTCGGGTGTGGTGGAGTACAGCACCGACCTGTTCGACGCTGCCACCGTGGCGGGGATCGTCGACCGGTGGCTGCGGCTGCTGCGGGCCGTGGTCGCCGATCCCGGCCGACGGATCGGTCAGGTGGACGTGCTGTCCGTCGACGAGCTCCGCGCGCTGCTGCCGGCCGGCGAAGCCCTCACCGGGGAGCTGCCGGAGAGCGGCATCACCGCGCTCTTCGAGCGGCAGGTGCGGGCGAACCCGGCCGCGGTCGCCGTGGTGAGCGGCGAAGTCGCCCTGACGTACGGCGAGTTGAACGCCCGGGCCAACCGGCTCGCGCATGCCCTGATCGACCGGGGCGTGGGACCGGAGCAGCTGGTGGCGCTGGCCCTGCCGCGCTCGGCGGATCTGGTCGTGGCGGTGCTCGCGGTGCTCAAGGCCGGCGCCGCGTACGTGCCGGTGGACCCGCAGTACCCGGCGGCCCGGATCGCCTACCTGCTCCAGGACACCCGGCCGTCGCTGCTGCTGACGACGAGCCGGATCGGTGAACTGCCGGGTGCGGAGCCGGTGGACCGGCTGTTGCTGGACACGCTCGACCTGGACGGACTGCCGGACACGGATCCGGGGATCTCGGTCGACCCCGGCCACCCCGCCTACGTCATCCACACCTCCGGGTCCACCGGCGACCCCAAGGGCGTGGTGGTCCCGCACCGGAACGTGCTGCGGCTGTTCGGTGCCACCGAGGAGCTGTTCGGCTTCTCCGCCGAGGACGTCTGGACGCTCTTCCACTCCTACGCCTTCGACTTCTCGGTGTGGGAGCTGTGGGGCGCGCTGCTGCACGGCGGCCGGCTGGTGGTCGTGGACCACGACACCAGCCGTTCGCCCGGCCGGTTCCTGGAGCTCCTCGCCCGCGAGCGGGTGACGGTGCTCAACCAGACGCCGTCCGCCTTTCACCAGCTGATGCAGGCGGACGCGGAGGCCCCGGAGACCGGCCGCCGACTCGCCCTGCGCACGGTGGTGTTCGGCGGCGAGGCGCTGGAGCACGCCCGGCTGGCGAGCTGGTACGAGCGGCACGCGGAGGACGCGCCGCGGCTGGTCAACATGTACGGCATCACCGAGACCACGGTGCACGTCACCTACGCGCCGCTCGGCTGCTCCGGCGCCGCCGCCGGCCAGGTCGGCGCGGCCCTCCCGGACCTGCGGACGTACGTGCTGGACTCCGGGCTGCGACCGGTCGCCCCGGGCGTGCCCGGCGAGCTGTACGTCGCGGGCGCCGGGCTGGCACGCGGCTACCTGAACCGGCCCGGCCTGACCGCCGGGCGGTTCGTCGCCGACCCCTTCGGACCGGTCGGCTCCCGGATGTACCGCAGCGGCGACGTGGTGCGCCGCGCCGCGGACGGCAGCCTGCGCTACGTCGGCCGGGCCGACCAGCAGGTGAAGGTGCGCGGCTTCCGGATCGAGCTCGGTGAGGTCGAGGCGGCGCTGGCGGCGCACCCGGCCGTCGCGCAGGTCGCCGTGCTGGCCCGGCAGGAGCGGGCCGACGACACCAGGCTGGTCGCCTACCTGGTACCGGCCGCGGGCCCCGCGCCGCGCACGGCCGACCTGCGCGAGCACCTGGCCGGGCGGCTGCCCGAGTACATGGTGCCGGCCGCGTTCGTCCTGCTGGACGCGCTGCCGCTGACCGCCCACGGCAAGCTGGACCATCGGGCCCTGCCCGCGCCCGACCTCGCCCAGGCGGCCACCGGCCGCGCGCCGCGCACCCCGCAGGAGCAGATCCTCTGCGAGCTGTTCGCCGAGATCCTCGGGGTGGGGTCCGTCGGCGTAGAGGACGGCTTCTTCGACCTGGGCGGGCACTCCCTGCTGGCCACCCGCCTGGCCGCCCGGATCCGCGCGACGCTCGGTGTGGAGATGGAACTGCGCACCCTGTTCGAGGCGCCGACCCCGGCCGGCCTGGCCGCGGCGCTCGTGGCGGCCGGACCGGCGCAGGCCGCGCCGGCTCCGTACCGACGGCCGGAGAGGATCCCGCTGTCGTTCGCGCAGCGGCGGCTGTGGTTCCTCCACCAACTGGAGGGCGCCAGTGCGAACTACAACATCCCGTTGGCCTGGCGGCTGTCCGGCCCGCTCGATCGGGAGGCGCTGCACGCCGCGCTGACGGACGTCGTGGCCCGGCACGAGAGCCTGCGGACGGTGTTCCCGGTGGTGGACGGCGTGCCGTACCAGCAGGTGCTGGACGTCGTCGCGGCCCGCCCCGGTCTCGCCGTGCGCCGGACCACGGAGGGCGGGCTGTCCGACGCACTGGCGGCGGCACAGGCCCACCGGTTCGACCTGGAAGCCGAACTGCCGCTGCACGCCGAGCTGTTCGAGCTGGCGCCGGACGAGCACGTGCTGCTGTTGGTGCTCCACCACATCGCGGGCGACGGATGGTCGCTCGGCCCGTTGGCCATCGACCTCACCGAGGCCTACGCGGCCCGCTGCCGGGGCGAGGAGCCGCGCCGGGAGCCGCTGGCCGTCCAGTACACCGACTACACCCTGTGGCAGCACGAGCTGCTCGGCGAGGCGACCGACAGCGACAGCCCGTTCGCCCGCCAGGCGGCCTACTGGACGCGGCAGTTGGCCGACCTGCCGGAACAGATCCAGCTGCCCACCGACCGGCCCCGACCGGCGGTCGCCTCGCACCGGGGCGGCTTCGTGCGGGCCGAGCTGGACGCGGAGCTGCACCGTGGGCTGCGCGAGCTCGGCCGTACCAACGGCACCAGTCTGTTCATGGTGCTCCAGGCCGGGCTCGCGGCCCTGCTGAGCAGGCTCGGCGCGGGGGACGACATCCCGGTCGGCAGCCTCACCGCCGGCCGTGGCGACCAGGCGTTGGACGAACTGGTCGGCTTCTTCGTCAACACCCTGGTGCTCCGCACGGACACCTCGGGCGACCCGACCTTCGCCGAGCTCCTCGCCCGCGTCCGGGACACCGCGCTGGCCGGGTACGCCAACCAGGACCTGCCGTTCGAGCACCTGGTCGAGGCCCTCAATCCGGTGCGGTCGCTCTCCCACCACCCGCTCTTCCAGGTCATGCTGGTGCTGCAGAACAACCCCCGGGCCGAGTTCGCCCCGCCCGGCCTGCGGGTCGGCGGGCTGGAGCTGGCCACCACCACGTCCAAGTTCGACCTGGTCCTGTCGCTGTCCGAGCGGCACGCCGAGGACGGCTCCCCGGCCGGGATCGACGCCTTCGTCCAGTTCGCGAGCGACCTGTACGACCCGGCCACCGTCGAGACGATGGTGGCGCGCCTGGTCCGGCTGCTGACGGCGGCCGTCGCCGACCCGCAGCGCCGGCTCGGCGGCCTCGACCTGCTGTCCGCCGAGGAGCGCCGTGAGCTGCTGCCCGCCGTCGAGGACGGGGCGGACGCCGAGAGCGTGCTGGAGGCCTTCGCGGCGCAGGTGGCGGCCACCCCGGAGGCTGTCGCCCTGGCCGCCGAGGACGTCGAGCTGACGTACCGGCGGTTGAACGCGTGGGCCAACCGGTTCGCGCATGCGCTGATGGATCGCGGGGTGGCGCCCGAGCAGGTCGTGGCGATCTCGCTGCCGCGGTCGGTGGAGTTCGTGGTGGCCGTCCTGGGCGTGCTGAAGGCCGGAGCCGCCTACCTGCCGGTGGATCCGGTGTACCCGCAGTCGCGGATCGCGTTCATGCTGGCGGACGCCCGGCCGAGCGTGGTGGTCGACGACCCGGCGACGGTGGCCGAGGTGTCGCAGTGGCCGGAGACCGATCCGGTCGTCACCGGGGACGCCCGGCACGCGGCGTACGTGATCTACACCTCGGGTTCGACCGGCCGGCCCAAGGGCGTGGTGGTGAGCCACGCGGGTGTGCGGGCCATGGCGGCGGCCCAGGTCGAGCGGCTCGGCATCGGCGCCGACAGCCGGGTGCTCCAGTTCTCCTCGCCCAGCTTCGACGTCTCGCTGTGGGACATCCTCGGCGCCCTGCTCGGCGGCGCGACCCTGGTGCCGCCGCCCGCGGGCGAGCCGGTCGCCGCGCTGACCGACCAGAGCCTCGCGCTCACCCATGCGACGGTGCCGCCCTCGGTGCTGGCGGCGCTGTCGCCGGACGCGGTGGATGTGCCGACGCTGACGGTGGCGGGCGAGGCGTGCCCGCCGGAGCTGGTGACGCGCTGGGCGCCGGGCCGGGTGATGATCAACGCGTACGGCCCGACGGAGGCGACGGTCGTCGCGACGATCGGCGACCCGTTGTCGCCGGGATCGGGCGTGCCGCCGATCGGCCGCGCCGTCGCCGGACTACGGGCGTACGTGCTGGACCATCGCCTGGGTCTGGTGGCACCGGGGGTGACCGGGGAGCTCTACCTCGCGGGCCCGGGCCTGGCCCGTGGCTACCTGAACCGACCGGGCCTGACCGCCGGGCGGTTCGTCGCCTGCCCGTTCGGCCCGGACGGCGCGCGGATGTATCGCACCGGAGACCTGGTGCGTCGGCGCCCCGACGGCCAGCTGGAGTACGTCGGCCGTGCTGATGACCAGGTGAAGGTGCGCGGCTTCCGGATCGAACTCGGTGAGATCGAGACGGCGCTGGCGGAACACCCGCTGGTCCGCCAGGTCGCGGTGATCGCCCGCAAGGACCGGGCCGAGGACACCCGCCTGGTCGCCTACCTGGTGCCCGCCACCGCGGCGGACGTCCAGCCGGACGAGCTGCGCGCGCACCTGAGGGAGCGGCTGCCGGACTACATGGTGCCCGCCGCGTTCGTCTCTCTCGGCGCCTTGCCGCTGAACACCAGCGGCAAGCTCGACCGGCGCGCCCTGCCCGAGCCGGACGCCACCGGGTCGCGGACCGGCCGGGCACCGCACACGCCCCAGGAGCAGGTGCTGGCCGGGCTGTTCGCCGAGGTGCTGGGGCTGCCGGGGGTCGGCGTCGACGACGACTTCTTCGACCTGGGCGGGCACTCCCTGCTGGCCACCCGGTTGGTGGCCCGGGTCCGTGCGACCCTGGGCGTGGAGCTGGCGCTGCACACCCTGTTCCGGACCCCGACGGTGGCCGGGCTGGCCGCCGGGCTGGCCGCCGGGCTGGGCGGCGCCGAGCGCTCCCGGCTCGCCCTGGGGCGGGCGGAGCGGCCCGAGTTGGTGCCGCTGTCGTCCGCGCAGCGGCGGCTGTGGTTCCTGCACCAGCTGGAGGGCGCCGGGCCGATCTACAACATGCCGTTGGCGTGGCGGCTCTCCGGCTCCTTGGACCGGGTGGCCCTGGCGCAGGCCCTGGGCGACGTCGTCGACCGGCACGAGACCCTGCGCACGGTCTTCCGGACGGTGGACGGCGTGCCGTACCAGCACGTGCTGGCCGCCGGGCAGGTGCGGCCGGACCTGCCGGTCACCCCGGCCGACGAGACGGAGCTGACCGGTCTGCTGACCGGGGCCGCGGCGGTCGGGTTCGACCTCGCGGCCGAACCGCCGTTGCGTGCGGAGCTGTTCGAACTCGCCGCCGAGGAGCACGTGCTGCTCCTGGTGGTGCACCACATCGCCGGTGACGGCTGGTCGCTGGGCCCGCTGGCCGCCGACCTGGCCACCGCCTACGCGGCGCGCCGCCGGGGCGAGGAGCCGGGCTGGGCGCCGCTGCCGGTGCAGTACGCCGACTACACCCTCTGGCACGACCGGTTGCTCGGCGACCGCGAGGACCCCGCGAGCCTGTTCGCCCGGCAGTCGGCCTACTGGACGGACCGGCTGGCCGGTCTGCCCGAGCAGATCCGGCTGCCCGCCGACCGGCCCCGTCCGGCGACCACCTCGTACCGGGGCGGCCACCTGGCGATCGACCTGGACCCGGAGCTGCACGGCGCGCTGGTTCGCCTGGGAAGGGAGCACGGGGCCAGCGTCTACATGGTGCTGAAGGCCGCGCTGGCGGCGCTGCTGGACAAGCTCGGCGCGGGCACGGACATCCCGGTCGGCAGCCTGATCGCCGGCCGGACGGACCAGGAGCTGGACGAGCTCGTCGGCTTCTTCGTCAACACCCTGGTGCTGCGCACCGACACCTCGGGCGACCCGTCCTTCGCCGAGTTGCTGGTCCGGGTCCGGGAGGGCGCGCTCGGCGCGTACGCCCACCAGGACCTGCCGTTCGAGCACGTCGTCGAGGCCCTCAACCCGTCCCGGTCGCTCGCCCGGCAGCCGCTGTTCCAGGTGCTGCTCGCGCTGCAGAACGTGCCCCGCACCGAGTTCGCGCTGAGCGGACTGCGCTCTGAGATCGTCCTGGTGCGGACGCCCACGGCGATGTTCGACCTCGGCTTCCACCTGCTGGAGCGCGGCGGCACCGGCGGGGCGGCCGGGGGCATCGTCGGGCGGGTCGAGTACAGCACCGACCTGTTCGACCACGCCACCGTGGCGGCGCTGGTCGACCGGTGGCTCCGCCTGCTGGCGGCCGTGGTCGCCGAGCCCGACCGGCCGCTGAGCCGGATCGACGTCCTCACCGCCGAGGAGCGGCACGAGCTGCTGGTCGCGCGCAACGACACCACGTGCCCGGCTCCCGCCGCCGGCCTGCCCGCCCTGTTCGAGGCGCGGGTTCGGGCGACCCCGGAGGCCCCGGCGGTGGTGTTCGAGGACACCGTGCTGACGTACCGCGAGCTGAACCGCCGGGCCAACCGGCTGGCCCACGCGCTGATCGCACGTGGGGTCGGGCCGGAGCAGGTCGTCGCCCTGCGGCTGCCGCGCTCGGCCGAGCTGGCGGTCGCCGTCCTCGCGGTGCTCAAGACGGGCGCGGCGTACCTGCCGATCGACCCGGACTACCCGGCCGCCCGCATCGCGTACATGCGGGAGGACGCCCGGCCGGCCGTGGTGCTCGACGACCTCGCCGCCGTCACACCGGACGGGGACCTGCCGGAGCACGATCCGGCCGTCGCGGTGGACGCGCTCCACCCGGCCTACGTCATCTACACCTCCGGCTCCACCGGCCGGCCCAAGGCCGTGGTGATGCCCGCCGCCGGGCTGCTGAACCTGCTGGAGTGGCACCACCGGGCCGTCGGCGGCGAACCGGGCACGCGCACCGCGCAGTTCACCGCGATCAGCTTCGACGTCTCGGTGCAGGAGGTGCTCTCCGCACTGCTGTACGGCAAGACCCTGGTGGTGCCGACCGAGGAGCAGCGCCGCAGCGCCGAGCTGTTCGCTCACTGGCTGGACCGGCACCGGGTCGCCGAGCTGTTCGCTCCCAACCTGGTGGTCGAGGCGCTGGCCGAGGCCGCCGAGGAGGCCGGGCTGGACCTGCCGCACCTGCGACTGGTCGCCCAGGCCGGCGAGGCGATGCGCCTGGGCGGTGCGGTACGTCGCTTCCAGGCCCGTCGGCCGGGCCGGGAGCTGCACAACCACTACGGCCCCGCCGAGACCCATGTGATCACCGCCTACCCGCTGCCGGCCGACCCGACCGCCTGCCCGCTGCCGGTGCCGATCGGTCGCCCGATCGCCAACTGCCAGGCGTACGTGCTGGATTCGGCCCTGCGTCCGGTCGCCCCCGGCGTGCTGGGCGAGCTGTACCTGGCCGGGGCGGGGCTGGCGCGCGGCTACCTGAACCGGTCCGGGCTCACCGCCGGGCGCTTCGTCGCCAACCCGTACGGTCCGGCCGGCGCGCGGATGTACCGCACCGGTGACGTGGTCCGCTGGCGCGCCGACGGGGAGTTGGAGTTCGCCGGCCGGGTGGACCACCAGGTGAAGGTCCGCGGCTTCCGGATCGAGCCGGGCGAGATCGAGGCCGAGCTGACCGCGCACCCGGGCGTCGCCCAGGTCGCGGTGCTCGCCCGCGAGGACCGGCCGGGGGAGACCCGGATCGTCGCGTACGTCGTGCCCTCGGCACCGGAGCCGGCCACCGCGGCGGCACTGGCGGCGTACTTGCGCGAGCGGCTGCCCGACTACCTGGTGCCGTCGGCGTTCGTGCTGCTGGACGCGTTGCCGTTGACGCCCAACGGGAAGCTGGACCGGGCGGCGCTGCCCGCGCCCGAGCCGGGCACGGTCGGGAGCGGCCGCGCGGCGCGCACGCCGCAGGAGCAGATCCTGTGCGAGCTGTTCGCCGAGGTGCTGGGTCTGCCGCGGGTCGGGGTCGACGAGGACTTCTTCGACCTGGGCGGGCACTCCCTGCTGGCCACCCGGCTGGTGTCGCGGGTCCGGGCCACCCTCGGGGTCGAGCTGGAGCTGCGCGCCCTGTTCCGGACGCCGACGCCCGCCGGGCTGGCGGCCGGGCTGCACGACGCCGCCACCGCGCGGCAGGCCCTGATGCCCCGGGTCCGCCGGGAGCCGATGCCGCTGTCGTTCGCCCAGCGCCGCCTCTGGTTCCTCCAACAGTTCGGGGCGCCGAGCGCCACCTACCACATGCCGCTGGCCCTGCGGCTGTCCGGCGACCTCGACCGGGCGGCGCTGAGCGCCGCACTCGCGGACGTGGTGGCCCGGCACGAGACCCTGCGCACGGTCTTCCCGCACACCGCCGGAATCCCGCACCAGCGGGTGCTGGACGTCGACGAGGCGGCCGTCCCGCTGGCCGTCCGCGCGGCCGGCGAGGCGGAGGTGCCCGGCCTGCTGCGCGAGGCGGCGGTGCGCGGCTTCGACCTGACCTCGGAAGTACCGCTGCGGGCGGAGCTGTTCGCGGTCGCGCCGGACGAGCACGTGCTGCTGCTGGTGATGCACCACATCGCGGGCGACGGCTGGTCCATGGGCCCGCTGGCCCGCGACCTCGCCACCGCCTACGCCACCCGGCGGGGCGGCGGGACACCCACATGGCCGCCGCTGCCGGTGACGTACGGCGACTACACCCTGTGGCAGCACGAGATCCTCGGCGACGAGCGCGACACGGACAGCGTGTTCGCCCGCCAGGTCGCCTACTGGAGCGAGGAGTTGGCCGGTCTGCCCGAGCAGCTGCAGCTGCCCGTCGACCGGCCGCGCCCGGCCGCCATGACCTACGGCGGCGACCTGCTGGAACTCCGGATCGACGCCGAACTGCACGCGGCGCTGGTGGGGTTGGCGCGGCGTTCGGGTGCGAGTCTGTTCATGGTGTTGCAGGCGGCGTTGGCGGCGCTGTACACGCGGTTGGGTGCGGGGACGGACATCGCGATCGGGAGTCCGATCGCGGGGCGTACCGACGAGGCGTTGGACGATCTGGTCGGGTTCTTCGTCAACACGTTGGTGCTGCGCACCGACACGAGTGGTGATCCGAGTTTCGCCGAGCTGTTGGGGCGGGTGCGGGAGACGGCGCTGTCGGCGTACGCGCACCAGGATGTGCCGTTCGAGCACCTGGTGGAAGTGCTGAACCCGTCCCGGTCGCTGTCCCACCACCCGCTGTTCCAGACGGGGCTGGTCGTCCAGAACGCGCCGGGCGGCGACTTCGACCTCCCCGGCCTTCGGGTCTCCGGGGTGACCGTGCCCACCGGGACCTCGCGGCTCGACCTGACCTTCGGCCTCGCGGAGGAACACGGCAGCGACGGCGCGCCGGCGGGAATCAGCGGTGCCGTCGAGTACAGCACCGACCTGTTCGACCGTTCGACGGTCGAGTCGCTGGTCGCCCGGTGGACCAGGCTGCTGGCCGCGGTTACCGCCGCTCCCGACCGGCCGATCGGCGGGATCGACCTGCTGTCCGGCGAGGAGCGCTGCGAGCTGCTGCCCGCCGCCGAGCGTGGGGCGGCTCCGGTGAGCCTGCCGGAGCTGTTCGCGGCGCAGGTGGCGGCGACGCCGGACGCGGTCGCGCTGGTGTGTGGCGATGTTGAATTGACGTACCGTCAACTCAACGCCTGGGCGAACCGGTTCGCGCACGCGCTGATCGTGCGGGGTGTGGAGCCGGAGCAGCTGGTGGCGGTGGCGTTGCCGCGGTCGGTGGAGTCGGTGGTGGCGGTCCTGGGTGTGCTGAAGGCCGGGGCCGCGTACCTGCCGGTGGATCCGGCGTACCCGCGGTCGCGGATCGCGTTCATGCTGGCGGACGCCCGTCCGTCGGTGGTGGTCGACGACCCGGCGATGGTGGCCGAGGTGTCCGCATGGCCGGAGACCGACCCCGTGGTCGCGCTCGACGTCCGGCATCCGGCCTATGTGATCTACACCTCGGGCTCGACCGGCCGCCCCAAGGGCGTCGTGGTCAGCCACTCCGGCGTGTCGGGCCTGGTGGCGGCGCAGGTCGAGCGGCTCGGCGTGGTGCCGGGCAGCCGGGTGCTCCAGTTCGCCTCGCCCAGCTTCGACGCGTCCTTCTGGGACCTCTGCAGCGCCCTGCTCACCGGTGCCGCGCTCGTCCTGGCCCCGTCCGAGGCTCCGCTGGAGGCCCTGACGGACCGCCGACTCGACGTCACCCATGTGACATTGCCGCCCTCGGCCCTGGCCGCGCTGGACGGCGCCGACCTCACGGCCGCCACCCTGGTGGTGGCGGGTGAGGCCTGTGCACCGGAGCTGGTGGCCCGCTGGGCGCCCGGGCGCCGGATGATCAACGCGTACGGTCCGACCGAGACCACGGTGTGCGCGACCATGAGCGACCCGCTGTCGCCGGGCTCCGGCGTGCCGCCGATCGGCCGACCGGTCGCGGGCTTCCGGGTGTACGTGCTCGACGAGCGACTGCGGCCGGTGCCGCCGGGCGTGGTGGGGGAGCTGTACGTCGCGGGCGCGGGTCTGGCGCGCGGCTACCTGAACCGGCCCGGCCTGACGGCCGGGCGGTTCCTCGCCTGCCCGTTCGGCCCGCCCGGGAGCCGCATGTACCGCACCGGCGACCTGGTGCGTCGCCGGGCCGACGGCGAGCTGGAGTACGTCGGCCGCGCCGACGAGCAGGTGAAGGTCCGCGGCTTCCGCGTCGAACTCGGCGAGATCGAGGCGGCGTTGGCCGAGCACCCGGCGGTCGCCCAGGCCGCCGTGCTCGCCCAGGACGACCGGCTCGTCGGCTATGTGACGGCCCGTCCCGACATGGCCGTCCGACCGGCGGAGCTGGCGGCGTACTTGCGCGAGCGGCTGCCCGACTACCTGGTGCCGTCGGCGTTCGTGCCGCTGGACGTGTTGCCGTTGACGCCCAACGGGAAGCTGGACCGGGCGGCGCTGCCCGCGCCCGAGGCCGGTCCCGCCGGGAGTGGCCGGGCGCCGCGCACGCCGCAGGAGCAGATCCTGTGCGAGCTGTTCGCCGAGGTGCTGGGCCTGCCGGGGGTCGGGGTCGACGAGGACTTCTTCGACCTGGGCGGGCACTCCCTGCTCGCCACCCGGCTGGCCGCGCGGGTGCGCTCGGTGCTCGGCGTGGAGCTCGGGCTGCGCGCGCTCTTCCAGGCGCCCACCGCGGCGGGCCTGGCCGAGGCGCTGGCCGAGGCCGGTCACGCCCGCCCGGCGCTGACCGCACGGGAGCGGCCGGAGGCCGTGCCACTGTCCTTCGCCCAGCGCCGGCTCTGGTTCCTGCACCGTATGGACGGCACCGCCGCGACGTACCACATCCCGCTGGCGCTCCAGTTGACCGGGACGCTCGACCGGTCCGCGCTGGACGAGGCGCTCGCGGACGTGGTGGCCCGGCACGAGAGCCTGCGGACGGTGTTCCCGGAGGTCGACGGCGTCCCGTGCCAGCGCGTCCTGGCACCGGGGGCAGCCCGGCCCCGGGCCCGGCTGACCGAGGTGTCGCAGGCCGAACTGCGGGAGCGGCTCGCCGAGTTCGCCCGACAGCCCTTCGACCTGGCGGCGGAACCGCCGCTGCGGGCCGAGCTTCTCGCGCTCGCGCCGGACGACCATGTGCTGCTGCTGGTCATGCACCACATCGCCGGTGACGGCTGGTCCACCGGTCCGCTGGCACGCGACCTGGCCGAGGCGTACGCGGCCCGGAGCGAGGGCCGCGCACCGCGCCGGCCGGACCTGCCGGTGCAGTACGCGGACTACACGCTGTGGCAGCGCGACCTGCTCGGCGACGCCACCGACCCCGAGAGCAGGTTCGCCGAGCAGCTCGACTACTGGAAGCGGCAGCTCTCCGACCTGCCGGAGCTGCTCCGACTGCCCGCCGACCGGCCGCGGCCGGCCGTCGCCGGCTGGCGCGGGGACCACGTCGGCCTGGAGCTGAGCCCCGAACTGCACACCGCTCTGACGGAGTTGGCGCGACGCACCGGCGCCAGCCTGTTCATGGTGCTGCAGGCAGGCCTCGCCGCGCTGTACACGAGGCTGGGCGCGGGAACGGACATCCCGATCGGGAGTCCGATCGCGGGGCGTACCGACGAGGCGTTGGACGATCTGGTCGGGTTCTTCGTCAACACGTTGGTGCTGCGCACCGACACGAGTGGTGATCCGAGTTTCGCCGAGCTGTTGGGGCGGGTGCGGGAGACGGCGCTGTCGGCGTACGCGCACCAGGATGTGCCGTTCGAGCACCTGGTGGAGGTGCTGAACCCGTCCCGGTCGCTGTCCCACCACCCGCTGTTCCAGACCGTCCTGGCCGTGCAGAACGCGCCGATGGGCCGGTTCTCGCTGCCCGGCCTGGACGTCGCCACCTACGCGGTGGCCACCGGAACCGCCAAGTTCGACCTGGGTGTGAGCCTCGCCGAGCAGTTCGGTCCGGACGGCAGCCCGGCCGGGATCGTCGGCGCGGTGGAGTACGCCACCGACCTGTTCGACCACTCGACGGTCGCCGCTCTCACCAGGCGCTGGACGCTCCTCCTGGAGGCGGTCACCGCCGACCCGGACCAGTCCATCGGACGGATCGACCTCCTCGACGCCGACGAGCGGCACCGGCTGCTGGAGCGGGGCAACGCGACCGCCCGCGAGGTGGCGGCCGTCCCGGTGCCGCAGGCCTTCGCGGCACAGGTGGCGGCGACGCCGGACGCGGTCGCGCTGGTGTGTGCCGACGTCGAGTTGACGTACCGCCAACTCAACTGCCGGGCCAACCGGTTCGCGCACTCGCTGATCGCCCGGGGTGTGGAGCCGGAGCAGCTGGTGGCCGTGGCGCTGCCGCGCTCGGTGGAGTCCGTGGTGGCCGTCCTCGGTGTGCTGAAGGCCGGGGCCGCCTACCTGCCGGTGGACCCGGCGTACCCGCGGTCGCGGATCGCGTTCATGCTGGCGGACGCCCAGCCGGCACTGATGGTCGACGACCCGGCGATGGTGACCGAGGTGTCCGCATGGCCGGAGACCGACCCCGTGGTCGCGCTCGACGTCCGGCAACCCGCCTATGTGATCTACACCTCCGGCTCGACCGGCCGCCCCAAGGGCGTCGTGGTCGGCCACGGCGGTGTGGCGAGTCTGGTCGCCGGACAGATCGAGCGCTTCGCGATCGAACCCGACAGCCGGGTGCTCCAGTTCGCCTCGCCCAGCTTCGACGCCTCGGTGTCCGAGATCTACACCGCCCTGCTGCGCGGCGCGGCCCTGGTGCTGCCTCCCGCGGCCGAGCCGCTCGCCGCGCTGACCGACCCGGGCCTCAAGGTCACCCACGTGACCGTGCCCCCGTCCGTCCTCGCCGCCGTGCCGGAAGGCTCGGTGTCCGTGTCGACGCTGGTGGTGGCGGGTGAGGCGTGCCCGCCGGAGCTGGTGGAGCGCTGGGCACCGGGCCGGCGGATGATCAACGCGTACGGTCCGACCGAGACCACGGTGTGCGCGACCATGAGCGACCCGCTGTCCCCGGGGGCGGGCGTACCGCCGATCGGCCGTCCGATCGCCAACGCCCGGGTGTACGTCCTGGACGGGCGACTGCGGCCGGTGCCGCCGGGCGTGGCGGGGGAGCTGTACGTCGCGGGCGCGGGTCTGGCGCGCGGCTACCTGAACCGGCCCGGCCTGACGGCCGGACGGTTCGTCGCCTGCCCGTTCGGCCCGCCCGGGAGCCGCATGTACCGCACCGGCGACCTGGTGCGCTGGCTGGGTGACGGCCAGCTGGAGTACGTCGGCCGCGCCGACGACCAGGTGAAGGTCCGCGGCTTCCGGGTCGAGCCCGGCGAGGTCGAGGCGGCGCTGGCCGAGCACCCCGCCGTCGCCCAGGCGGCCGTCCTCGCCCAGGACGACCGACTCGTCGGCTACGTCGTACCGCGTCAGGACGCGGCCCGGGACAGCGGCCTGGAAGCGGACCACGTGGGCGAGTGGCAGGACATCTACGACGCCCTGCCCATCGCTCCCGAGGAAGCCGCCTTCGGCCAGAACTTCGTCGGCTGGAACAGCAGTTACGACGCGAGCCCGATCCCCGTCGAGCAGATGCGGGAGTGGCGGGACGCCACCGTGGCCCGCATCCTGGCCCTGCGCCCCCGCCGGGTGCTGGAGGTCGGTGTCGGCACCGGTCTACTGCTCTCGCAGATCGCACCGCACTGCGAGACGTACTGGGCGACCGACTTCTCCGCCACCGCGATCGACGCGCTGACCGCGCAGGTGGTCCGGCAGGAGGACCTGGCCGAGCGCGTCGTGCTGCAGACCCGCCCGGCGCACGACACCGACGGACTGCCGGCCGGGCAGTTCGACACCGTCGTGATCAACTCGGTGGTGCAGTACTTCCCCTCCGTCGACTACCTCGCCGACGTGATCGACCGGCTGATGGGGCTGCTCGCCCCCGGCGGCGCGCTCTTCGTCGGCGACGTCCGCAACCTGCGGCTGCTGCGCCCGCTGGCCACCGCCGTCCAGCTGCACCGGACCGGTGACGGCTCCGACCTCGCGGCGGTGCGCCGTGCGGTGGAGCAGGCCGTGAGGGTGGAGAAGGAGCTCCTGGTCGACCCGGACTTCTTCACCGTCCTGCGGGAGCGCGGCACGGACATCGGCGCGGTGGCCGTGGAGGTCAAGAGCGGCCGGCACCACAACGAACTGACCCGCTACCGCTACGACGTGACGCTGCACAAGGCGCCGGTCAGCCCGGCGGCCCCGAGCCGGTCCGTCGAGCTGGAGTGGGGTCGGCAGGTCGCCGGACTGGACGAGCTGCGCGAGCTGCTCGCCCGCCCGCGCGCGGACGTGCTGCGGATCACCGGGGTGCCGAACCGTCGCGTGGTGCGGGAGTCCGCCCTGGCCCGGGCGGTGCAGAACGGGGACGGGGCGCTCGCCGAGCTGCTGGAGCGGCTGCACGCCCCGGAGGAGGGTGGCCTTCCCGACCCGGACGACTTCCAGGCCCTCGGGCGGGAGCTCGACCGCTGGGTGGGCGTCACCTGGTCGGCCACCGCGGCCGACGCCCTGGACGTCGTCTTCGCCGACCCCCGGGCGCACCGAGGCTCCCCGGTCGAGCCGTACCGGCCGGCCCGGGCCACCGGCAGGGCGATGTCGTCGCTGACCAACCGTCCGACCGGCAGCCGGGGCACCGGCGCCCTCATCGGCGAACTCCGCGACTGGCTGCGCGGGCGGCTTCCCGACTACCTGGTCCCGTCGGCGTTCGTGGCGCTGGAGGCGCTGCCGCTGACAGCCAGCGGCAAGCTCGACCGTCGCGCGCTGCCCGCTCCCGACCTCGGCTCGGTCGGCGTCGGGCGGGCGCCGCGCACCCCGCAGGAGCAGCTCCTCGCCGAGCTGTTCGCCGAGGTGCTCGGGCTGGCCCAGGTCGGAGTGGATGACAGCTTCTTCGACCTGGGCGGGCACTCGCTGCTGGCGACCCGCCTCGCCTCCCGGGTCCGGGCGACCCTCGGGGCGGAGCTGGAAGTCCGCACGCTGTTCGAGGCGCCGACCGTGGCCGGGCTGGCGGCTCGCCTCGACGGCTCCGGAACGGCGCGGCCCGCGCTGACCGCCCAGCCGCGGCCCGAACGGGTGCCGCTGTCCTTCGCCCAGCGACGCCTGTGGTTCCTGCACCGGATGGACGGGCCGAGCGCCACCTACAACATGCCGTTCGCGCTGAGCCTGACCGGCGCTCTCGACCGCTCGGCCCTGCACGCCGCGCTCGCGGACGTGGTCGCCCGGCACGAGAGCCTGCGGACGGTCTTCCGCGAGACGGACGGTGTGCCGTACCAGGTCGTCCTGAGCGCTTCGCAGGCACAGCCGGCGCTGCCGGTGGTCGAGCTCGACGAGAGCCGACTGGCCGAACGGTTGGCGGACGTGGCCCGGCGCGGCTTCGACCTGGCCGCCGAGCCGCCGGTCCGGGCGGAGCTGTACGCGCTCGCCCCCGACCGGCACGCGCTGCTGGTCGTGGTGCACCACATCGCCGCCGACGGCTGGTCGATGGGGCCGCTCTCCGGCGACCTCGCGACGGCCTACGCGGCGCGCTGCCGGGGCGAGGAGCCGCAGTGGTCCCCGCTGCCGGTGCAGTACGCCGACTACACCCGCTGGCAACGCGACCTGCTCGGCGACGCCGCCGACCCGGAGAGCCTGTTCGCCCGGCAGCTGGCCTACTGGAAGGGTGAGTTGGCCGGAATTCCACAACAGGTGCAGCTGCCCGCCGACCGGCCCCGGCCGCCGGTGGCCTCCCAGCTGGGTGGTCGGGTGGCGGTTCGGCTGGACGCCGAACTGCACCAGGCGCTCCGGGACCTGGCCACCGCGCGCGGCGCCAGCATGTTCATGGTGCTCCAGGCCGGCCTCGCCGCGCTGCTCACCCGGCTCGGCGCCGGCACGGACATCCCGATCGGCAGCCCGATCGCCGGGCGGACCGACCAGGCGCTGGACGAGCTCGTCGGCTTCTTCGTCAACACCCTGGTGCTGCGCACCGACACGAGCGGCGACCCCGGTTTCGCCGAACTGCTCGGTCGGGTGCGGCAGAAGGCGCTCACCGCATACGACCACCAGGACGTGCCGTTCGAGTACCTGGTCGAGGTGGTCAACCCGACCCGGTCGCTGGCGCACCACCCGTTGTTCCAGATCATGCTGGCCCTGCAGAACGCGCCGCTCGGCGAGTTCGGGCTGCCGGGGCTGGAGACCGGCCACCTGGAGGCGCCGACCGGGACCTCGCGGGTCGACCTGACGTTCAGCCTGGCCGAGCAGTTCCGCCCGGACGGCGGCCTCGACGGCCTGGTCGGCGCGGTGGAGTACGCCACCGACCTGTTCGACGCGCCCACCGTGGAGCTGCTGTTCGAGCGCTGGGCGCGGCTGCTGAGCGCGGCGGTCGCCGACCCCGACCGGCCGATCAGCCGGATCGACATCATGTCCGGCGAGGAACGCCGTCGGCTGCTGTCCACGTCCAGCGGCGCCGCGGTCGAGCTGCCCGAGGCCGCGGTGCCGGAGCTGTTCGCCCGCCAGGTGCGGGCCACCCCGGACGCGGTCGCGGTCGTGGCGGGCGGCACCGAGCTGACCTACCGGGAACTCGACCTGCGGGCCAACCGCCTCGCGCGGGCGCTGATCCGCCAGGGCGTGCGGCCGGAGACGCCGGTCGCGGTCATGCTGGACCGCTCGGCGGAGCTGGTCGTGGCGATCCTGGCGATCATCAAGGCGGGCGGCGCCTACGTGCCGCTCGACTCGCGCTTCCCCTCCTCCCGGATCGAGCTGATCCTCCGCGAGACCGGGGCCGCGCTGGTGCTCACCGAGGACGTGCTGACCGCGCTGATCCAGGCCGAGCCCGACTCGTCCGACATCGAAGTCCCGTGTGACCAGCGGCAGTTGGCGTACATCATGTACACCTCCGGCTCGACCGGCCGGCCGAAGGGCGTGGCCGTCACCCACCGCGACGTGGTGGGCCTCGCGCTCACCCCCGAATGGCACGGCGGCGGACACGAGCGGGTGCTGATGCACTCCCCGACCGCCTTCGACCTCTCGACGTACGAGCTGTGGGTGCCGCTGCTCAGCGGCGGCCGGGTCGTGGCCGCACCGCCCGAGCGGCTCGACCTCGACCTGCTCCAGCACACGGTCACCGCGCACGGGGTGACCGGACTGTGGCTGACGGCCGGCCTGTTCCGCCTGGTCGCCGAGGAACGGCCGGGCCTGCTCGCCGGGGTGCGCGAGGTGTGGACCGGCGGTGACGTGGTCTCCCCGGCCGCCGTCGCCCGGGTGCGGGCGGCCTGCCCCGGCATCGAGGTGGTCAACGGCTACGGGCCCACCGAGGCCACGACCCTGGCCACCTGCCACCCGGTGCGCACCCTCCCCGAGCACGCCGCGACCGTGCCGATCGGCGGGCCGATGGCGAACATGCGCGCCTACGTGCTCGACGACCACCTGCGGCCGGTGCCGACGGGCCTGGTCGGCGAGCTCTACCTCGCCGGGGTCGGCGTGGCCCGGGGCTACCTCGGCCGGCCCGGCCTGACGGCGGAGCGCTTCACCGCCGATCCGTACGGGCCGCCCGGGAGCCGGATGTACCGCACCGGCGACCTGGCGTGGTGGCCGGCCGACGGCACGCTGGAGTTCGCCGGACGCGCCGACCACCAGGTCAAGCTGCGCGGCCTGCGGATCGAGCCCGGCGAGATCGAGGCGATCCTCGCGAGCTGCCCGGGCGTCTCCCAGGCGGCCGTGGTCGCCCGGGAGGACCGGCCGGGCGACAAGCGGCTCGTCGCCTACCTGGTGCCCGCTCCCGAGGGCGCGCCCGAGGCGGGCGAGCTGTCCGAGCGGCTGCGCCGCGAACTGCCCGAGTAC
Source organism: Kitasatospora sp. NPDC004669 (assembly GCF_040609455.1). Taxonomy (NCBI): domain Bacteria; kingdom Bacillati; phylum Actinomycetota; class Actinomycetes; order Kitasatosporales; family Streptomycetaceae; genus Kitasatospora; species Kitasatospora sp. NPDC004669. The sequence continues at coordinate 97,819 of NZ_JBEXKB010000020.1, read as the reverse complement.
ATGGTGCCGTCGGCGTTCGTCACCGTGGAGGCACTGCCGCTGACCGCCAACGGCAAGCTGGACCGGGCCGCCCTTCCCGCCCCCGAGTACGGGGCGCCGGGCGCCGGACGCGGCCCCCGGACGCCGCAGGAGCAACTGCTGTGCGACCTCTTCGCAGAGGTCCTCGGCCGGGAGCAGGTGCGCATCGACGACAGCTTCTTCGAACTCGGCGGGCACTCGCTGCTGGCCGCCCGGCTGGCGTCCCGCGTCCGCGAGACCCTCGGCGTGGAGCTGGGCCTGCGCATGCTGTTCGAGGCGCCGACCGTGGCCGGGCTCACGGAGCGCCTGGTCATGAACGATCCCGACGACGCGTTGGACGTGCTGCTGCCGCTGCGTTCGACCGGGACCGGCACGCCGTTGTTCTGCATCCACCCCGGAGGTGGCATCAGCTGGTCGTACAGCGGGCTGCTGAACCACGTCGGCCCGGAGCACCCGGTCTACGCGATCCAGGCGCGCGGCCTCGGTCGGCCCGAACCCCTGCCGACGTCCTTCGAGGAGATGGCGGCCGACTACGCCGACCAGATCCAGAAGATCCAGCCGGAGGGCCCGTACCTGGTGCTCGGCTGGTCCGCCGGCGGGCTGATCGCCCACGCGGTCGCCTGCGAGCTGCAGGCGCGTGGCGAGCGGACCGGCATGCTGGCGATCCTCGACGCCTACCCGGTGAAGGACGTGCAGTTCGAGGAGGTGCCCGTGCCCACCGAGCGGGACGTGCTCGTCGGGGTGCTCGACGTCGACCCGGACGAGCTGGGCGACCGGGCGCTGACCTACGGCGAGGTCGCCGAGGTCCTGAACCGGCGGGGCAGCGCCCTGGCCGGCCTGACGGAGGACCAGATCGAGGTCATCGTCCAGATCATGATCAACAACGCGAAGCTGGCCGTCGACTTCGTCCCCGGCAGGTTCGAAGGAGACCTGCTGCTGTTCAACTCCACGATCGACCGGGCCGAGGACAACGCCGGGCCCGGAATCTGGCGCCCCTACATCGCCGGGCGGATCGAATCCCACGAGATCACCACCCGGCACGACCGGATGACCCAAGCCGGCTCGCTGGCCCAGATCGGACCGATCCTGGCCGCCAGGCTCGCCGAGGCCACCGGTGACACCACCCTTTCCCACCAGGAGGACTGATCCATGACCAACCCCTTCGACGACCAGGACGGAACCTTCCTCGTGCTCGTCAACGACGAGAACCAGCACTCGCTCTGGCCGCAGTTCGCGGACGTCCCGGCCGGCTGGACCGTCGCCCACGGTCCCGACACCCACGCCGCCTGCCTGGAGCACGTCGAGCAGGCCTGGACCGACATGCGGCCCAAGAGCCTCGCCGACGCCATGGACGCCCAGCGGTAGCAGGGCCGACGTGACCTCCACCGACACCCTGGACGAGGCCCGCGACAGCGCGGGCCTCGCCCGGCCCGACGACCTCGCCGCGGCGCTGCGGACGCCCGAGTCCGGTCGGGACCCTTACCCGTTCTACGCCCGCATGCGGCGCGAGAGCCCGGTCCACCGCAACGCCCAGGGCATCTGGCACCTCACCCGGTACGCCGACGTCGAGGCGGCGCTGAGCGACCTGCGGCTGTCCAACGACCGGGACCGGATGACCCGCGCCTACGGCGCGCTCGGCGGCGACCTGAAGGCCTTCAGCCGACTCACCGACCGGCTCGGCAGGGTGATGACCAACACCGACCCGCCGGACCACGCCCGATTGCGCAAGCTGGCCAACCGGGCGTTCACCGCCCGGCGCGTCGAAGCCCTGCGCGACGGCATCCAGCGGATCGTCGACCGGCTCGTCGACGAGGCGGTCGCGGCGGGGCCGACCATGGACCTGATCGAGAAGGTCGCCTCCCCGCTGCCGCTGTCCGTCGTCTGCGAGCTCTTCGGCATCCCGCCCGGGGACCGTCCGCAGGTCGAGACCTGGTTCCGTCGCTTCGGCCGGATGAGCGAGGACATCGACAAGTCCGAGGCGGCGATCGAACAGTACGAGGAGTACCTCGCCCGGCTCGTCCGCCAACGCCGGGCCCACCCGGGCGACGACCTGATCAGCGCCCTGGTCGCGACCCAGGCCCAGGACGACCGGCTCACCGACTCCGAACTGCTGTCCACCTGCTTCGTCCTGATCACCGCAGGCGATGAGACCACCACCCATCTGGTCGGCAACGGCACGCTCGCCCTGCTGCGCCACCCCGACCAGCTGGCCCGGCTGCGCGAGGACTCGGCGCTGATCCGCACCGCCGTCGAGGAACTGGCCCGCTACGACACGCCGACCCAGGCGATCGTCCGGGTCGTCGCCGAGGACGTCGCGATCGGCGGGCGGACGCTACGCGAGGGGGACCTCGTGTACCTGTTCCTCGCCGCGGCCAACCGTGACCCCGAGCGCTTCGAGGACCCGGACCGGCTCGACCTGACCCGCCCCGGCAACCGGCACCTGAGCTTCGGCAACGGCCCGCACTTCTGCCTCGGCGGCCCGCTGGCCAAGCTCCAGACCGAGGTGGCGATCGGCACGCTGGTCCGCCGGCTTCCGCAGCTGCGGCTGGCCGACGAAGCCGCCGGCGGGGCGGCCCTCGAATGGCGGCCCAACCCGCTGCAACGGCGCCTGTGCGCCCTCCCGCTGACCTACTGACACATGACCGATGACGAAGGAGAACTGACCATGGCCCGAGAGTTCGAGGTCCGCCGGGAGCAGGACCTGCCCGCCACACCCGAGCAGGTCTGGGACGCGGTCGCCACCGGCGCCGGCAACCTCGGCTGGCTGTACCCCATGGAGGTCGAGCCGCGCGTCGGCGGAAAGGCCACCCGGGGCGACGCCACCGTCGTGGCATGGGAGCCACCGCGCCACTTCGCGGTTCGGGCGACCCAGGACGGCGGGTTCTCCAACACGCTGACCTACCGGATCGAGCCGGCCGACGGCGGAACGAGCCACCTGCGCATGGGAATCCACTGGGTGCACACGGGCGTCGTCGACGACACCTGGAACTGGGACACCAAGTCGGACGCGGCCGAGAAGCACGTCGACTTCTACCAGCACGCCCTCGCCGAGTACCTCCGGCACTTCGCCGGCCGCCCCGCCGTCTACGCCAAGGCCCAGCGCCCCGAAACCACCACCGACCCGGCCGACTTCGCCGCCCTGCGCCGACGCCTCGGCCTCCCCGACGACGCGGCCGTCGGCGACCGGTTGCCACTCCTCGTCCCCGGCCCGGACGGCGGCCCGGAGGAGGTGGTCGTGGACTGGCTCAGCACCGACTTCATCGGCCTGCGCGGCCCCGACACGCTGTACCGGTTCTTCAACGGCAGCTCCTGGAACTGGCCGATCTGGCTCGGCCACCACCTGTTCGCCGAGAACGCCGACGAGGAGCAGGCCACCAAGGCGTGGACCGGCTGGCTGAACGACGCCCACGCCTAGGATCACCGATGGAAACCTCGATGGAGACCTCGATGGAAACACTGCTCTACGCCGCCGAACTCGTCGAGGAGAACGGCACCTTCACGCTCGTCATCCAGGACGTGAGGCGGGGCACCGTCCAGACCACCCCGGTCCCCAAAACCATGGTCGACAAGCTCCCGACCTTCCTCTCGGCGCTCAGTGCCAAGCTCAACCCGGTGCCGTCGCACGACCGTTGGTAGTCCCTTCCGGCTGAAGCGCGGCCGGTGCCGTCCGGCACAGCGGTTCCCGGACGGCACCGGCCTCGTATCGAATGCGGGGCTTTCGAGGGTGCCCGCCGGCCCGGGCGGTGGTTGGTTCTCATGTGCCGGACACGTACCGGGGCGAGGCCGGGCGTGGCACCTGAGGCAACGGTCCTGAGCGGCCAACCTGCTGAGATGCCCATCCGGTGGCGCGGGGGATACGCTGAGAGAGCCCTGCGTCAAGCCAACACATGTCGGGTGGGCATCATGACTGAGATATCACGCAGGAATACCAAGAGCAACGACAATGCGCGCCGTCGGATCGCGAGACCCCTGGTGGCCGCCGCGGTCGCCGCGGGACTCGGCGCGCTCGGCGCAGGGGGCGCGGTGGCCGCACAATCGCACGGTGTCGCCGCGTCCGCGGTGTCGCAGACGGTCCCGACGGCCGTGCCCAAGGCCCCGGCCGCCGGAGCACAGCAAGTCACCATAGCGAACTACGCGTTCGCGCCCAGCACACTCACGGTCAGCACGGGCACCACTGTCACCTGGACCAACAGCGACACCGACGCGCACACGGTGACCAGCAGCGGTTCCGGCCCGCTCGCCTCCGGGACGCTGAACCAGGGCGCCTCGTACAGCTACACCTTCACCACGCCCGGGACGTACGCGTACATCTGCTCGATCCACCCCTTTATGCACGGCACGGTCGTGGTGCAGTAGATCGTGGCGAAGGATGCCGGCTGAGTGGAATGCCGTGCGCCGAGGCTACCTCTTGACCCTGCTCGACTGTCCGTTACCGCCTGCTGGGAACGTGGGCCGGTAACGGACAGTTCGTCGGGCGGGTGTGTCGGCGATGGCCGGTCGGTGCCGGGGGTGGTCAGACGGCCTTCCGGCGTCCCGCTCCGAGAAGGATTCCGCTGCCGGCGGCCCGGCTTCCCGTCCGCGGGCGCCTGGATCCGACCGGACAGCCGGCTTGGGCGCAGCTCACCAGGGCGGGCAACGGCCGGCACGCTCGTCCGAGTGCGAAGTACTATCCTCGGGAATACCCCTGAGACGAACCACAGGCCACGTCGTCCCGGGGCGTCCGCCCAGGCGAACCAGCCGCCTGCCCCGTGATGCTGCGAGGACGGGCCGTCGCGCGTCACGACGAGCAGACTGGAAGGGCCCCCAGCCCTGCGACAATCCCGGGTGGTGAACCATGGCAGAGGCCACCGGCGCGGCGCGGACCGTGATCTTGACCGTGGACGACGATCCCGCCGTGTCACGTGCTGTGGCCCGGGACCTCCGCCGCCGTTACGGGGACCGGTACCGGGTGGTCCGCGCCGAGTCCGGCGCGTCGGCGCTGGAGGCGCTGCGCGAGCTGAAGCTGCGGGGCGCGCCGGTGGCGGTGATCCTGGCCGACTACCGGATGCCGCAGATGAACGGCATCGAGTTCCTGGAGACGGCGCTCGATCTGTACCCGGGGGCCAGACGGGTGCTGCTCACCGCCTACGCCGACACCAATGCCGCCATCGACGCCATCAACGTCGTCGACCTCGACCACTACCTGCTCAAGCCGTGGGAGCCGCCGGAGGAGAAGCTCTACCCGGTGGTGGACGACCTCCTGGAGACGTGGCTGGCCACCGACGGTCGCGTCGTGAACACCACCAAGGTCGTCGGCCACCGCTGGTCGGCGCGCTCCTCGCAGATCCGGGAGTTCCTCGCCCGCAACCAGGTGCCGTACCGGTGGTACTCCAGCGAGGAGCCGGAGGGCAGGCGGCTGCTGGCCGCCGCGGGGCAGGACGGGCGGCAGCTGCCGTTGGTGGTGACCCCGGACGGCACCGGGCTGGTCGAGCCCACGGAACGGGACCTGGCTGCCCACGTGGGGCTGTCGACGACACCCGCGGCCGACTTCTACGACCTGGTCATCGTCGGCGGCGGACCCGCCGGCCTCGGCGCGGCCGTCTACGGAGCCTCGGAGGGGCTACGCACCGTCCTCGTGGAACGCGAGGCGACCGGCGGCCAGGCCGGCCAGAGCTCCCGCATCGAGAACTACCTGGGCTTCCCCGACGGAGTCTCCGGCGCACAGCTCACCGACCGGGCACGCCGCCAGGCCACCAAGTTCGGGGCGGAGCTGCTCACGGCGTGCAGGGTGACCGGCCTGGAGGTGACCGGGTCCGCCCGCACGCTGCGCTTCGCCGATGGCTCCGCCGTCTCCGCCCAGGCCGTGATCCTCGCGACGGGTGTGTCGTACCGGCAGCTGGACGTGCCGGGCGTGGCCGAGTTGACCGGGCGCGGGGTCTACTACGGCTCGGCGCTGACCGAGGCGGCCGCTTGCCGGGGACAGGACGTGTACATCGTCGGTGGGGCGAACTCCGCCGGCCAGGCCGCGATGTTCCTCGCCCGCACCGCCCGGCGGGTCACGCTGCTGGTGCGGGCGCCGCAGCTGGCCGCCTCCATGTCGTACTACCTGCTCCAGCGGGTCCAGGAGGCCCCCGCCATCACGGTGCGCACGGACACGGTCGTGGAGGCCGCGCACGGCAAGGACCACCTGGAAGGGCTGACCCTGCGCAACAAGGCGACCGGGCGGACCGAGACCGTCGACGCCCAGTGGATGTACGTCTTCATCGGCGCCGCCCCGCTGACCGACTGGCTGGAGGGCACCGTGCTCAGGGACTCGCACGGTTTCGTGCTGACCGGGCCCGACCTGAGCGCCGACGGGGGCCCGCCCGCCGGATGGACGCTGGACCGGCCGCCCTACCATCTGGAGACCAGCGTGCCGGGGGTGTTCGCGGCCGGAGACGTGCGCGCGGAGTCCGCCAAACGGGTTGCCTCGGCCGTCGGCGAGGGCGCCATGGCCGTCATGCTCGCACACCGCTACCTGGAGCAGTCATGACCACCCGCCCGGCCAAGTGTGAGGAGCAGGAGCTGCGGACGCTGTTCCTGTTCGAGAAGCTGCCCCCCGACCAAGTCGCCCGACTGTGCCGGGACGGCCATGTGGAGTGGTTCGACCCGGGCCCGGTGTACCGGGAGGGCGATCCGGCCGAGAGCTTCTACGTGCTCTTCCGGGGCACCGTGGTGCTCTCGCGTCGTGTGGGGGGCCAGGAGGTGGACATCAGCCGCACGTCCGCGCCCGGGGTGTACGCCGGGGCCTTCCAGGCCTACCTCGGCGACCAGGTGCCGCAGGTGTACAACAACTCGCTGCGGGTGACCGAACGGTCGAGGTTCTTCGTCCTGCCCGCGGAAGCCTTCGCGCGGATGATGCACGAATGGTTTCCGATGGCCGTCCACCTGCTGGAGGGCCTGTTCTTCGGGTTCAAGAACGCCCAGGAGGCGATCGGCCAGAGGGAACGGCTGCTTGCCCTCGGCTCCGTGACCGCCGGACTCACGCACGAGCTCAACAACCCGGCTGCCGCCGCCATGCGCGCCACCTCCGCGCTGCGGGAGCGCATCGCCCGGGTGCGCCGCGACTTCGGCGAGCTCGTGGCCGAGCCACACCGAGGCGAAGACCTGGCCCACCTGAACGAGCTTCAGGACATGGCCGTCAGCCGGGTGCGGCACGCCCCGTCCCTCAGCCCGCTGCAGGCCGCGGACTTCGAGGACGAGGTCGAGGACTGGTTGGAGGCGCACGACGTCGCCGACGGCAGGCAGCTGGCCGCGGTCCTCGTCCAGGCGAGCCTGGGCACCGACTGGTTGGACGACATCGCGGGCGCGGTCCCCGAACACCTGTTGGGCAGCGCACTGAACTGGCTGGGCTGCACGGTCGAGGCCGACCTGCTGCTGGGTGAGATCGAGGACGCCATCCGTCGCATCTCCGCGCTCGTCGGCGCGGCGAAACAGTACACGCAGCTGGACCGGGCCCCCTACCAGAACGCGGATGTGCACGAGCTGCTGGACAGCACGTTGCTGCTGCTCGCCGCGAAGCTCGGCCCGGACATCACCGTCGTGCGCGACTACGACCGCACGTTGCCCGGCATCCCCGGTTACCCCGCTGAGCTGAACCAGGTCTGGACGAACCTGATCGACAACGCCGCCTCGGCCATGCGCGGCGACGGAGCCGGGGGCGGCACGCTCACGGTGCGCACCGCACGGGACGGGGATCGGGTGCTGGTCGAGTTCCGCGATACCGGCCCGGGTGTGCCCGCCGACGTCCAGAGCCGGGTCTTCGACCCGTTCTTCACCACCAAACCCGTCGGCGAAGGCACCGGACTGGGCCTGGACATCTCCTGGCGCATCATCGTCAACCGGCACCACGGCGACCTACGGCTCGAGTCCGTCCCCGGCGACACCCGCTTCCAGGTCCGACTCCCGATCAACCCCGCACAGTCCGACGTCCCGCAGGAGCGGTGATCCGCAGCTTCGAACCGGGCGAGAGCTGGTGGGGTGACCGAGGGTTGTCTGCCGGCCTGGTCGACAAGGGGCCTCCCGGGGGCGGTGCGAGCCGTTCGGGAGGCCCTGCCTTCATGCCCTGCCCGGCGGAGAATCATCCGAGCGGAAACCTTCGTTCGATCGCCAGGCCGAATTCCTGGTTGAACAACGGGTTATCACCTCACTATGACCTTGGCGAGCATGACGGAGGAGTGGAAGCAGCAGTAGTAGCTGTAGGTCCCGGGCGAGTTGAACCGGAAGCTGTAGGACTCTCCCGGGCTCAACGGCCCCGAGTGCAGCGGACCACGACCGTCGCTCTTCACCGAGTGCAGAACCGCGCCGTCGTTGGTCCAGGTAACCGTGGTGCCCTGGCTGACGGTCAGCGTCGACGGGGAGAAGGCGAAGTCGACGATGCCCACCTGCACGGCGGAAGGTGCGTTCGGGGTGTTGAAGGAGACGGTGGACACCACCGCGGCCGCTGCCGGGGGCGCCTGCTGACCGGCTGCCTGGGCGGAGTCACTCCCGTACCCCGCGCCGAGCATGGAAACGGCCCCCGCGGTGGCGGCAGCCACCAGTAATGTGGTGATGCGGCGTCTGCGCGCTTTCCTCGGTGTGCCTGTATCTGAGTGAAGAGTCATGATGTCGACCCATTCCTTACGCGCGGATCCTCGTGCGACCCGGCAGATGCGGGTCGCGCATCCGGATATCGCCCAGCGTACTCCTTGTTTTGATTGATATGGGACCGTTTGTCGCGATCCTGAGTGAGGTCGCTCAGGGATCGCGACAGCGGTGTACCGCGGGTATTCTGCTCATTTCGGAACGGCCTGGCCGCCGCCCGGTCCGGCCTGGTGGAGCGACCGCCCGCCCGCGCGCGACAACCCGTGTCACGTGCCCGGGACCGATGGTTCCGTGACTTTCCGTTACGAAACCCGCGTTCCAGGGAGGGCGCCGGAGCGGGCGCACCGGCACGGCAGGAGCTGACACAGGGTGGTGGCGGTGCCGTGTGACCGGGGCGGGTACCGATCGGCGCAGCCCGCCGACCACCAGCCGGCCGGGCCGAGGAGGCTCTCGGCTGACCGGTCGTTGCGGGCGGCTCACCGCGCAGCGGGCAGGGTCACGGTGAAGGTGGTGCCCTGCCCTGGTGCCGTGCGCACCGAGACGGTACCGCCGTGCGCTTCGGCGATCGACTTGACGATGCCGAGGCCGAGTCCGGCGCCGCCGGGACCGCGGGCTTCGTCGCCACGATAGAAGCGCTCGAACACGCGGCTCGCGGTCTCGCGGTCCATGCCGGGACCTTCGTCGGCGACCGCCAGCTCGATGGCGCCGTCGGGGAGCGAACGCGCCGTCACGGCTGCCGGCGTTCCCGAAGGGGTGTGTCGCAGCACGTTGTTCAGCAGGTTGCGCAGCACCTGCCTCAGCCGTTCCTCGTCGCCGCAGGCCGTGATCCGGCCCTGGACGTCCACGGCGATCGGCCGGTCGGGGGCCAGGAGGCGGGTGTCGGCGACGGCGTCCGTGATCAGGCGGCCCAGATCGAACGGAGATCTCGCGAGGGGGCGGCCCTGGTCGAGCCTGGCGAGCAGCAGCAGTTCCTCCACCATGGCGTGCATCCGAGCGGCCTCGCTCTCGATCCGCAGCATGGCTCGTTCGAGCAGCACGGGGTCGCGGGTCAGTCCGTGCAGGTGCAGCTGGGCCCATCCGCTGATCGAGGTCAGCGGGGTGCGCAGTTCGTGCGAGGCATCGGCCACGAACTGCCGGAGCCGTTCCTCGTAGCGCTGCCGCTCGTCGAACGCCCGGTTGAGGGCGGTGCCGACCTCGCCGAGCTCGGAGTCGGGCCGCGCGACCTGGATACGCTGGCCGGGATCACCGTCGGCGATCGCGGTGGCGGTCGCGGCCATGTCCCGCAGCGGGTGCAGGCTCACCCGCAGCACGCCGCGGCTGAGGAGGGCGATTCCCATCAGCACGGCGAGGGTCGCGATCGCATCGGCGCCGATCAGCCAGTACACGATGTCCTCGCTGGGGCCGAGGCTCGTGGCCGCCACGACGGTGCTGAACGTCGCGGGGGGTGTGCCGGGTGCCGTCCGGACCTCGGCCGGTGCACCGGCAGGGAAACTCAGGGTGCGGTACCTGACCGTGGGTGCGCCACGGCCCGAGACCGTGACGGCGTGCCGGGCGAACCCGGCGGGGACCGGCGCGGGCAGGTCGGGCCGCGGTATGGGGCGGCCGTCGAGGCCTCCGGCCGCCGTCTGTGCGACCACTGCGCCGTTTTGGTCGAGCAGCGCGAGGTAGGCGCCGCCGGGCAGCAGCGAGTCGAGGTCGGTCGCGCTGACCGGGGTGGTCCGGCTCGTGAGGTTCTGCTGGACCGCGGTACGGGCCTGGCCGAGCTGGGCGTCCGCGGCCTCTATGAGGTACAGGCGCAGGCCTATCAGCGAAGCGGCGTTGACGGCGACCATGCCCAGGGCCGCGAGCAGGATGACCCCCGCGATCAGCCGCGCCCGCAGTGAGCCGCGCCATGCCCGGGCCACGTCAGTCGCCTTCGGGCAGCCGAAGGCTGTAGCCGAAGCCGCGCACCGTGTGGATCAAGGCCGGCGGTTGGACGTCCACCTTCGCCCGGAGCCGGGACACGAGTTTCTCGACGACACCCTCGCTGAAACGGTGCTGCCAGACGTGGTGCGTGATCTGGTCCTTCGACACCACGTGGTCGGCGTTGACCAGCAGGTACCGCAGGAGCCGGTACTCGGTCGGCGACAGGCCGACCAGGCGGCCTCCGCGGTGGACCCGCCGGCTGCGCTCGTCCATGGTCAGATCGGCGAAGCGAAGGACGGTAGCGGGCCCCGCCGTCGTACCGGCTCTGCGCAGCAGGGCGTGCACCCGGGCGAGCAGTTCGGGAACGCTGAACGGCTTGGTGAGGTAGTCGTCGGCACCCATGGCGAGGCCCGCCACCCGGTCCTCGACCGAGTCCCGTGCCGTGAGGAACAGCACGGGCAGCTGTGCCCCGCTCTCGATGAGCCTCCGGCAGACGGCGAAGCCGTCCAGGTCGGGCAGCATCACGTCCAGCACGAGCAGGTCCACCGGCGCCGCCCGGTAGGCCCGCAGGGCGGCGGCGCCGCTGTCCGCCGTCACGACCCGGTACCCGGCAAGGCCCAGGGTGGTCTCCAGCAGCTCCGAGAGCATCGGGTCGTCGTCCACCACCAGCAGCCGCTGCCCGGCCCCTCGGAGCAGTGGCAAACCGTGTGCCGACGAATCGGAGTGCATAGCGGGTACCCATCACAAGATCGCGTTGTCCACGGCGACAACGCGCCGCGGCGCTCCCGGGTTCCACGCGCCCGGATCGCCCGCTGTCAGGCAACGGTCAGGTTGTCGACCGGGCGAGGTCAGCGGCATCGGGTTGGCTCGAAGCACGGGGGACGTCGAGGAGGAAAGGACTCACTCATGACCGGAACCGAGCCCATCAGCGGGACGCAGCCCCTGGCGCGGAGCTGCCCCTTCGACCCACCGCCGGAGTACCGGACGTTGCGGGAGCAGGACCCGATCGCGGAGGTGACGCTGCCCGACGGCCTCCCCGGAGTGCTGGTCACCCGGTACGCGGACATCCGGACCGTGCTGGCCGACCCGCGGTTCAGCTCGCAGCGCCGGACGGTACGGATCGGCGCAGCCGAGCCGCTGGACGCACCGGTGCCGCCACCCGCCCCGGGAATGTTCATCATGATGGACGCGCCGGAGCACACCCGGTTCCGGCGGCTGCTCACCGGCCAGTTCACCGTGCGCCGGATGCAGCAGCTGGCCCCGGCGGTGGAACGGATCGTGGCCGCGCAGCTGGACGCGATGGCGGTTGCCACGGGCCCGGTCGACCTGGTCGAGGCGTTCGCGCTGCCGATCCCCTCGCTGGTGATCTGCGAGCTGCTCGGTGTGCCCTACGCCGACCGGGAGGAGTTCCAGCGGGGTTCGGCCATGATGCTCAAGGTCGACGGCGACCCGGAGGAGTCCCGGCGGGCGCAGTTGGAGATGCGGGAGTTCATGCACCGCCTGGTGCTCGCCAAGCGGGCCGAGCCCGGCGACGACATCCTGAGCGGTCTGGTGCGTTCCGGTGAGCTCTCGGACGAGGAACTGGTCGGCGTCGGCGTGCTGTTGCTGGTCGCCGGGCACGAGACGACCGCCAACATGATCGCGCTGGGCACCATGTGCCTGCTGCGCAACCCCGAACAGGTGGCGGCGCTGCGGGCCGACCCGTCGTTGCTGGACGGTGCCGTCGAGGAGTTGCTGCGCTACCTCAGCGTCATTCAGTTCGGTATCCGCCGCACCGCACGGGAGGATCTGGAACTGAACGGCCACCGGATCAAGGCCGGCACGACGGTGGTGGCCGCCATCCCGTCCGGGAACCGTGATGCGGAGCAGTTCCCCGACGGCGCCGACGAGTTGAACGTCGAACGCCCGTACAGCCCGCATGTGGCGTTCGGCCACGGAATCCACCAGTGCCTCGGACAGCAGCTGGCCCGGGTCGAGATGAAGGCCGCACTCTCCGCCCTGTTCGACCGGTTCCCGACCCTGCGACTGGCAGTGCCCGTGGAGGAGGTGCCGATGCGCGACGGCATGGTCGTCTACGGCGTCCACGAGCTGCCCGTGACGTGGTAGGCGACACCACCACGGCGGTCGATCACCGCATCCCGAACCCGGCCACACCGACACGGAGCGAACACCGATGAAGATCACCGTAGAAGAGGACAGGTGCGTAGGAGCCGGCCAGTGCGTGCTCGCCGCGGCCGAGGTCTTCGACCAGCGCGAGGAGGACGGCATCGTGGTCCTGCTCGATGCCGACCCCTCGGATGAGCTGGCAGCCCGGGTGCGGGATGCCGCCATCCGCTGCCCCGCCATGGCCATCACGGTGGCCGAGTAGTGCCTGCCACGGATCGCATCGTCGTGGTGGGTGCTTCCGCCGCGGGGCTGACGGCGGCCGACACCCTGCGGCGCGAGGGCTTCACCGGCACACTGACCGTGGTCGGCGAGGAACCGCACCTGCCCTACGACCGACCACCGCTGTCCAAGCAGGTGCTGGCCGGCGACTGGCAACCGCACCGAACCACCCTGCGCCCGGCGGCCGACCTCCAACGGCTCCGGTTGGACCTGCGGCTGGGCTGCAGGGCGGTGGGCCTGGACCCGATCACCCGCACCGTCACCCTGGCCGATGGTGAGCGGCTCGGCTACGACGGTCTGATCATCGCCACCGGGCTGCGTGCACGCCGTCTGCCCTTCGGCCATGATCTGGCCGGCGTGCACGTGCTGCGCACCCTGGACGATGCGCTGGCCCTACGAGCGGAGCTACTGGCCGGGCCGAGGCTCGTGGTGATCGGTGCCGGATTCCTCGGAAGCGAGATCGCCGCCACCGCGCGCGGTCTCGGCCTCGATGTCGTGCTGGTCGATGTCGAACCCACCCCGCTTGCCAGGCAGGTCGGAACACGGGTGGGAGAGTTGGTGGCCGACCTGCACCGCGGACACGGTGTCCGCCTGCAGCTGCGCCGCCGTGTCGCCGGCTTGACCGGCGAGCGCGGCCGGGTCACCGCGGTGGTGCTCGACGACGGCACCCGCCTGCCGGCCGACGCGGTCGTCGTCGCCATCGGTTCGGTGCCCGCCACCGACTGGCTGGCCGGCTCCGGGATTCCGCTGGGCGACGGGGTGCTCTGCGACCACACCTGCCGAGTCGCGCCCGGCGTCTACGCGGCAGGGGACGTCGCCAACTGGCCGCACCCCACGGCAGGCGGCCGGGTCCGCCTCGAACAACGCACCAACGCCACCCAGCAGGCCGTCACCGCCGCCAAGAACCTTCTCGCCGGACCGGATGGCGCCACCCGCTTCACGCCGACCCCCTTCGGATGGACCGACCAGTACGACACCAAGATCCAGATCCATGGCTGGGCCCCCGCTGACTCCCAGGTCGAGGTGGTCGACGGTGACCCGCAGACGGGCGGATTCGTCGCCCTCTACCGCTCGGACGGCCGCGTGGTGGGTGCCCTCGGCTGGAACAGCCCACGCGCGCTGCTCCACCACCGCAGGCGGATCGCCGACCCCGACGCCGTCTGAGTGGACAGCGGCCGGGGAGAGTGGGCCGTGGCGGAGGCGAACACGCGCTGACCCGCGCACTCTCACGCAGTCGGGCCGCACTTTGCGAAGGCCGCTGATGTGGGTCGCCGATCTTCAGCTGCCCAGGGGTGACCGGGCCGGACGGCCCGGCCCCCCTCGCCAGGGGGGTCGGGCCGTCGCGGTGCTCGGCGGGTGGTCGGGAGGGCGGCGTCCGGCACGGACTCGGCCTTCCCGACCACGGCGGATCAGAACGGATTCGATTCCGCCTCGACTCCGGTGGACGGTGGGTCAGTCGAGCGAGTAGCCGAGGATGCCCTCGGCGATCTGGCCCTCGCAGTTGATGTCGTTGGAGTCGAAGTGGTCGCTGCCGACGATGCAGCGCCTCACCACGCGGCTCGCCACGCCGGCCGGCGGCGAGGTGTAGATGAAGCCGAGCGTGCTGACGAACTGCTGGCCCTCGCAGTTCGGGTCCGGTGAGGTGAAGGTGTCCACGCTGCCCCAGACATGGCACGTGTACAGCGGGGCGGTGCCGGCGACCTGGCTGCCGTACAGCCAGCCGAGGCTGCCCTCCAGGTAGTAGCCGCCGGGTGCGGACCCGGTCGTGCTCAGGTGTTCGGGGCCGTTGTACCGGTTGAGGTTGACCGTGCCGGGGGCCGGCTGAGAGGCGCACTGGACCTGTGCGGTGCCCTCCCAGGTGGTGCCCACCACCGGCCCCGATACGGCGGGCTCGGCGCCCTTCGCGGTCCGGGACGCGAGGAAGGGGGAGTCCGGCCAGGCCTGTGCGATGCCCAGCTGCAGGCACTGGGTGTTGGCGAATCCAGCGGCTCGGGCCTGCGCGAGGGCGTCGTTGAGTGCCGCCTGCTTGGCGCCGGCCGCCGTCGAACCGAAGCCGCTGCCCGTGTAGTTGGCCTGGGTCGGGGTCGCCGATGCGGGGATCGCGGCGGCCAGCAGCATGGTGCCGGCGGCTGCGGCGACGCCTAACGCCCGGGAGATCACCCTCATGGTATGGCCTTTCGTCGTTGGATCCGATGGGGTTGGCGCGGCGGCGGGTGTCTGGCTGCAGTCCCGCCGGGTCGGGCGGATCGCGGGTCTGACCGTTCCGCCGTGCATGCGTCTGCGCGCCAGGCGTCCGCCCGTGCGATGGGCACCGGAGCCGGGGTTCGAGTCCGGTTTGGCGCCGACAGCGAACCTAGCCGCGTCTCAGGTGCCGCCCGTAGCCCCCCGTACGGGGGGCTTGAGCGTGGTGGATCGGAGAGCGTTCACTGGGTCGGCACCGTCCGGATGACGACGTCAGAGCCCGTCGATCCCGTCCTCTCGTACCCGTGTCGCCAGGTCGATCTTGGTGTAGGCGGGCCGCCCCACCTGCTGGTACTTGGCCTTGACGCGGTCGAGGTAGTCCTTCGCCGTGTTCGGGGTGATGCCGGCCCGCCGCGCCGCGGATTTGAGGGTCATCCCCGAGGCGTAGTCGAGCAGGACCTGGAGTTCCTTGGGCGACAGCCGAGGCCTGTGCGCACTGTCGTCGTGCGCACGGGCGAAGGCCGTCTCGGGCGGGTGCAGGGTGCCGCCCGCGGCGATCTCCGCTATCGCGGCCACCAGGGTGTCCAGATCGTTGTCCTTGGTCAGGTAGCCGTCGGCGCCCGCGGCGATGGCGGCCACGATCCGCGAGCGGTCCGGCACCGTGCTGATGACCAGCACCCGGGTCCCGGCGGCGGACAGCCGGCGGATGTTCGCGGCGGGGAGTGAACCGTCCGCCAGGACAGGGTCGAGCAGGGTGACGTCCACCGCCGTCGTCGTAGCCAGGTGTTCGTCCACCGTGGCACTCGAGGCGACCAGCCGCACCGTCGGCACGTCGCGAAGCCAGGACCGCATCCCGTCGCGCAGCATCCGATCGTCGTCCACGACCGCGACGGTGATCATTCGGGCCACCGCAGCTCGACCCGGACGCCCTCGCCGGGTGCACTCTCGACACAGGCTCGGCCGCCGGCCTCGGCCGACCGCACCGCATCCTCCAGCGCCGCGCCGATCGCCAGGTGGCTCAACCGGTGGAGCGCGGTGGCCAGGACCGTGGACGAGCGCGCGCGTTGAAGACCCGAACCGACGTTCATCGCAACCCCCTCGTGCGAGAAGTGACTCCCCCTCGGAGGTGCGTCTCCGTTCGGTGGGAATGGTCGAGGAGGCTAGTGGCGCTGACATGTCAGCAGATCGGGGATTCCCGCAGGATCATTCGGCATCCGGTGGTGCGCGGGGACTACGGGGATCCACGATGGGCACAGCCCGCGTCCAGCCGCAGAATCGGCGGTGACGTGCCGGACACCACCTCCATCGACCGGGAGTTCTCACGCGGGATCGCGGCTCACCGAGCCGGCCCTCACGCCGCCGGTCAGTCGACCTCGTCGCGGGCGGGCCGCTCGTGCCGGACCGCATCCAGGGCCCGCGCCACCGCGCCCCGGCTGCTGATCCCCAACTTCCGGTAGACCAGCGTGAGATGGGACTCCACCGTGCGGACGCTGATGAACAGCCGTTGCGCGATGGCCTGGTTGGTCAGCCCCTGGGCCGCCAGGTCCGCGACTTCGTTCTCGCGCGGGGAGAGCAGCGGCTCCCCGAAGGGGTGCGGCCGGACCCGGCCGGCCTCCGTCCCGACGCCGCGGGCCTCCGGGGTGTGCCGGCCGGCGCGCCAGGGCTGCTCCGCCCTCGCCAGCAAGGCGTGCGCCCCGACCCTGCCGAACAGCCGCCTCGCCGCGCCGGTCGCGCTCTCGTAACCGGACCGGTCGCCGTGCTCGGCGGAGATCTCGGCGGCGACCAGTTGGGCCAGCCCCGCCCTGACCACGAAACCGGAGGCCGCCAGTCGGTCCGAGGCCCGGCGGGCCAGTCGGCTCGCCCGGTCCTGCTCCCCGCGGGCCCGCAGCAACCGGGCCGCGGCCAGCGAAACGACAGCGCCGGCCGCCGGCAGCCCGGCACTCCGGGCGGCCCGCCCCGCCAACTCGACATGCCGGGCGACCAGGGCCGTGTTCCCCTCGGCCGCGTGCACCGCGGCCATCAGGTCGTGGCCGTGGGCCGGCATCGGGTCGCGCCACCGACCGTCGCCGAGACTCAGCAGCCGGGTGGCCTCCGCCGCCGTCAGTGGATGCCCGCAGGCCACCGAGGCCTCCACGACGGCGTGCCGAACCACCGCGCGCCATACCGCCGTTGACGGTTCCGGCAGGCCGAGCAGCAACTCCAGCGCCGGCCCTGCGGCATCAGGTCCGCCCTGCCACACCACCGCCCGCAGCCGGAGCGCCGCCGCGATCGCCAGCGTCTCGGTCGCACCCAGCTCCCGCGCCAGGTCCAGCGCCTCCTCCGCGGCGGTACGCGCTTCGTCCAGCGGGCCCGACATCAGCAGCAGCGCCGCCTGCACCGCGCGCAGCTGCGGGAGCACGTAGTGGTGCTGATGGCGCTCCGCCAGCGCGATGCCCCGCTCGATGCGTTCGGCGGTCCGCTGCCTTCGCTCCAACAGCACTCCCGCCCAGCCGAGTTCCGGAAGGGTGGCGAGCGCACGGAGCCGTCCGCGCTCGTCCAGCGAGTCGGCGAGCCGTTCCGCCGCGTCCAGGGCCCGACGGGCGGTCGGCACCGCCCCCTGGCCGATCGCGGCGAGGCTGGTCAGGCTGTGCGCGGTCACGCGCACACCGTCCGAGCCGTCGACGCGGACCGCGGCCTCCACCCGGCGCAGGCACCGCTCCGTCCGGCCGTTCATCAGATCCAGTCTGGCCACCTGGAGTTCGTCGTCGGCCCGGACCCCGGACCGTCCCAGGAGGCCGTACACCCGGTCCGTCCGGCCGCGTAACCGCTCCGCGAGGGCGACCGGCCCGACGGCCTGCGCCCAGCCCGCGGCCGACGGGGACAGCAGTGGGCGCAGCACCTCGGCGGCTTCGTCCAGCCGGCCGGTGAGGGTGAGTGCGCGGCCCAGTAGCGCCGTGGTCTCGGCGCGCAGCCCGGCGTGTTCGGGCCGATCGGGGAGTGCGTGCAGGACGGCGCGCAGCCAGCGGGCGCTGGTCGCGGGCTCGGGTTCGAGCATGGAACGGGCGGCCGCGGCGAGCCTCGCCAGGTCCTCCGGGCCCGCAGCCGGCGCCGCGTACTCGGCCTGAGCGGCCCACACCTCGGGCGGTACCCCGCACCGGTCGAGGTGGTCGGCGGCGCGCCGGTGGGCCTCGGAGCGCCAGACCGGGCCGGCCAGCCGGTACACGGCGGCGGCCGGCAAGGGCTGGGCGAACCGGTACCGGCTGCCGGTCGAGACGACGCAGCCGTGCCCGGCCAGCTCGTCGAGCGCGCCGCCGACCGCCCGGGCGGGCAGGCCGGCCACGGCCGCCACCAACGCCAGGTCGAACTCATGGCCGGCCACGGCCGCGGCCCGCAGCACCTCGCGGGCACGCTCCGACAGCGTGGCCAGTTCCCCGCGCAGCTCCGGTTCCGGTTGCCAGCCGCCTGCGGGCCGGTCCTCCGTCCGCCGGCCGTCCACGCACGGGTCGCTCGGACGGGCGAGGCCGCGCGGATCTCCCGAGGCCAGCTCGGCCACTAGGTCGGGCGGCAGATCCGCGAGTGCGCGCAGGTATCGGGGGTTGCCGCCGCTCGCCTCGGCCAGTAATCGCCGGCGCTCCGGTGCCGCCCCCGGCACCAGTCGGGAGAGGTCGGGGAAGTCCAGGGGGCCGAGCTCGATCCACAGCGCGCCGGCGTCGGCGAGCGTCCGGGCCAGCCAGGGCGGACAGCCGCCGCCGCGACAGGCCAGGGCGACGGTGAACCGCCCGGCCGGCGGGCTCGCGACCAGCCGGTCGAGCAGCAGCAGCGACTCCCGGTCGGCCCACTGCAGGTCGTCCAGGAGAAGGACGAGCGAGGATCCGGCGAGCGTCTCGCGCAGCCGCCGATGGCGCCGGTGTCCGGGTGCCGCCTCCTCGCCCTCCACCTCGTCGGCGAACCGTTCGAGGAGGTTCCGGGCTCCGGTGGCCCAGAGCGCGTCCAGCAGTAGCCCGTACGGCGCCGACCGGCCGCCCGGCGTGGCCCGCGCCTGCCCCAGCGGCCGTCCCAGCACGGCAGCCGAGCGCCGCAACTCGGCCAGCAGCCGTGTCTTGCCGATCCCGGGCGGCCCCTCCACCACCGCGACCGCCGTTGGCCGATCGTCGGCCTCCACCAGCCCGACCAGTCGGCGCAGTTCGTGGTCGCGCCCGGCCAGCACGTCATCGTCCCAAGAAGTCCGCACGAGCTGGCATGAAACCACGCCCGGCACGAATCGCACAGAGATCGCACACGGAAACCTCACACCCGCGGTCGGTAGGGGAGACGGATGCGGCCGTTGACCCGTCCGTCAGGCGCCAGAGGCGCGTTGGCAGACGATCAGGACGAGGATCCGCCCGATGGCGGACCCGACGGCGCGGGGCCGGCCATGGACGCCGCCCGACGCCGGTCCGGGCGCAGGCCCGGGTACCGCCCCCGGTGACGGCTCCTCAGCAGGGTTTGGGGTAGTACGGCCCGGGGGAGCCCCCGTGCGGAGCGCAGTCGCCCAGGCATTTGGCGGCCTCGGCCAGCACCTCGTCCACCGTGTGGTCCTGGAGCTGCTTGCACTTGTCCTGACGCCCCTGGTCCTTGCACACCCGTTTGGCCTGCCACCCTGACAGGGTGGCCACCGCCTCCCACCCCTTGAGGACGTACAGCAGCGTCCGGCACAGGCAGTCGACGTACTCCTGGACGTTCGGGAACCCGTTCCACACGCCCTTCACCTGCCGGTCGAGGACCAGCAGCCGCACGTACAGCTCCAACGGGTTCCGGCTCGGGTCGGCCGCGTCCGCGGCGAGCTTCGTCGCGTCCGCCTTGAGCTTGGCGGCGCGCGCCGGCAGTGCCGTCTGTTCCGCCAGCAGGTCGTCCTGGAAGAACTTCGAGGCCAGGTCGACCTCGCTCTGGTAGTGCGCGATCAGGCCCGCGAGCTTGGCGGCCGGGTCGTCCTCGTGGCCCTCGGTGGTGAAGTCGCAGGGGAACTCGCGGCAGCCGGGCTCCCCGACGCACTGCTCGATCCGGGCGCAGACCTTCTGCTCCGAGCGTTCGGCGCAGTCGCGCTGCTCCTCGTCGAGCCGGCAGCGCAGCGCCTCGCGGATCGCCTTCAGCTGCTCCTCCGCCGCCTTGACGTCGCCCGCGGCCGTGCCGCGCGCGGTGCCGTAGTCCTGCTTCGCGGTGGAGAACCTGGCCTTGAAGGGGTCCAGGGTCTGGAGGCTCTTGTCGATGACATCGGCCCGCGTCTTGATGCCCGCCGCCTTGCAGTGGAGCTCGTCGATGGCGTCCGCGTCGCAGCAGCCGGAGTGTCCGGGAGGGTGCGTGGTCTCGTGGCTCATGCGCTTTCTCCGGGGTGAGGGGACGCTCCTGGGTGCGGGAGCGGAGGCCCGCCGATTGTGCGCCGACCACTGTCACCGCACCGTCGCCGAATGGCGGCAACGCTGCGGTGACGTCCGCCGCCCAGCATCGGACCATGGCTGGATACCGGGCACTCGCCGCCGTCGGACGCAGTGTGGTCGCGCTGCTGAACCGGCGTTTCGCGGAGGAGATCCCCGACGGGACCGGCCGGCGGCCGACGGCGGTGCTCGCCGGTCCGCTGGACTTCGAGAAGGTGGACACCGCCGGCGCGGTGATCCGCTACCCGGCCGTCTCGTTGTACTGCTACCGGCTCAGCATCGACCGGGAGACCCGGGCAGGCTGGGGCGCCGTCTCCGCGCAGGACGGCTTGCCCCGGGTGCCGCTGCGGATGCACATGATGCTCGCCGCCTGGGACCAGTTCGTCGAGTCCGAACTGGAGTGGCTCGGCCTGGCCGCGCGGACGCTGGAGAGCGAGGCCGTCCTCACCGGTCCGCTGCTCGACCCGAGCGGTGACTGGGAGCCGGGCGACATGATCCAGGTCGTCTCGGACGAGCTGGCGATGGACTCGTTCAGCGAGGCGTTCCAGGCGATGCACACCGACTACCGGCTCTGCCTGCCCTATCTGGCCCGCGTGGTGCGGATCGACGGCGCCCGCCGGCCCACCGCCGAGGAGGTCACCACGGTGGCCTCCCGACTCTCCGGGATTCCGCGGTGACGGCCGACCCCGGACCGGGCTCCCCGATCACCGTCGACGCGGGCCGGGTGGACGTCCTTCACCGGCTCGCACTGGCCGTCCGCCCGCTCGACGCCCGGACCGCCGCGCCCGCCGCCGGCGTCCGGGTCGGGCGCGAGGCCCCGCCGCCCGGCGGCCCGGTGCGACCCCTGGAGAGCCACGGCGCCACCGGATCGGTCCTGCGCTACGGCACCGGCGGTGTCCGCAACCGCACCGTCCTGCTGCGGGTCGACGACCCGGCCCGCCGCCTCGTCCCGCGCCGCCTGCGCATCCCGCTCTGGACGGTCGGCGAACTCAGCGACGCCGACGGCCGCCCGCCGACCGCCGGCTACGTACCGGCGGCCTCCCGGCTGCTGCGCCCCTGGCTGCTCCCCGGCGTGGCGTACCCGGTGACCAGCGGCATGACAGGCCTGCGACTGCGCGTCACCTACCTGGGCCTGCCGGTGCGTTGGCCCCGGGTGGAGGCCTTCGGCGCCGGCGGCGTCCCGGTCGGCTGGGCGCACGGCGACGAGTACGGCCAGGTCCTGCTGCTGGTGGAGGGCATCGGCGCGCTGCATCACCCCACGCCCTCCGCCTTCGACGTCGCGCTGCGCACCGCCGTCCCCGACCGGGCGCACCTCCCACCGGTCGACCCGCTCGATCCGCTGGCCGACCTCGTGGTCGAGGACATCCCCCGCAGTCAGGCCCCGCCCACTGCGGCGGACCTCGACAACCCGGTGCTGCGGGGCATCGCCGTGCCCCCGGGCTACCGGACCGCCACCCGGGACGTCGTCCGGAGCCTGACCGTCGGCCGGGTGCTCCCCGAGACCGACCTGCCCCACATGTGAACCGCAGACCGAGGAGGCCCGCGCATGCCCGAGTACCTGACCCCAGGCGTCTACGTCGAGGAGACCAGCTTCCGCTCGCGGTCGATCGAAGGGGTGCCCACCAGCACCTTCGGCATGGCCGGGCGGACGGCCTACGGTCCGGTGCCGTACATCGCCAACGGGCAGACCCTGGTGCCCGGCCCGGCGCTGGTCACCAGCTTCACGGAGTACGAGCGCGCGTTCGGCGGGCTGACGCTGGGGGACGAGAGCCCCTGCTACCTGGCGCTGGCGGCCCGCGCCTTCTTCGCCAACGGAGGGCGCCGGCTGTACGTCTCCCGGGTGTTCTCGTTCACCATGACGAACGACCCCAACAACCCGGTGATCGACGGGCCGGCCAACTTCGCCTCGCTGGCGGTGCCCTCGACCGGCACGGCGGTGCTGCGCTGGTGGGCCCGCTGGCCCGGTCGGGCCGGGGCCCGGATCAACGTCGCGGTGGCGTTCCGGCGCAGCAAGAACGTGCTGATCTCCTCCACCGCCGCGAACGGCACGGCCGCCGTCCGACTGACCGGGGTCCAGCCGGGGGCGGCCGTCGAGGTGGCCCCGTTGGGGGCCGACGGCAAGCCGCCGAAGCTCGATGACAGGACGAAGCCGAACCCCGCCGACATCCGGGTCGTGGCACGGGCCGCCGACGGGGGCTTGGGCTACCTGAACCAGGACGGCGTCACCGTCGATGCCCCGGTCGCCGGGACGGCGGTCTTCCACATCACCCTGGCCGTCACCGTCCGCTCCGGCGCGGACCGGCTGGACGTCTACAACGAGCTCGAACTGGACGACCCGCACCCGCGCTCGGTGACGAAGGTGCTCAGCGCCAAGGATCCTGCCGACGAGTTCTCCCTGGTCTGGCTGGGCTACCTGACGCCGGCCAACGGTGCGGCCCCGCCGCCCTCCGCGGGCGACAAGCTGGCCGCCCTGCTGTTGCTCGACGCCCAGCACCCGGGCTTCCTCGGCGGCGGCGGCGACGGCCTGACCCCGAGCCCCGACGACCTGTTGGGCGGGCCCGCCGACCCGGACGACCTCAACAAGCCCGCCACCGCCCTGGCCGCGCTCGGCGAGATCGACGACATCGCCGTCGTCGCCATGCCCGACACGGTCTCTCTGACGGATCAACAGCAGCAGAAGGAGGCGGTGGACGGGCTGATCGTCCACTGCGAGCAGTTGCGCTACCGGATGGCGATCGTCGACCCGCCGCAGAACAGCTCGATGTCCGACGTGCGCCGGTTCCGCTCGCAGTTCGACAGCACCTACGCGGCCCTCTACTACCCGTGGCTGAGGATCGTCGACCCCACCCGGCGGCCAGATCCGGGCGCGCCCACGCCGACGCTGGACCTGCCGCCCTCGGGCTTCGTCGCCGGGATCTACGCCCGCAGCGACATCGAGCGCGGGGTGTTCAAGGCCCCGGCGAACGAAGTCGTGTACGGCATGAGCGAGTTCGTCACCAACGTCACCTACGACCGGCAGGCCGTCCTCAACCCCGAGGGGATCAACGCGCTGCGCTTCTTCGAGGGCCGGTCCAACCGGGTCTGGGGCGCGCGGACGATGAGTTCGGACCCGGAGTGGAAGTACGTCAACGTCCGGCGGCTGTTCATCTACCTGGAGCACTCCATCGACAAGTCCACCCAGTGGGCGGTGTTCGAGCCGAACAACGAGCGGCTCTGGGCGTCGGTGCGCCAGTCCGTCGAGGACTTCCTGCTCGTCACCTGGAAGAGCGGCGCGCTGATGGGCACCAAGCCGGAGGAGGCGTTCTTCGTCCGTTGTGACCGCACCACGATGACCCAGAACGACATCGACAACGGTCGCATGATCTGCCTGATCGGGGTGGCCCCCACCTACCCGGCCGAGTTCGTGATCTTCCGGATCGGCCAGTTCACCGCGGACGCGCCGGCCGTCTGACCGGCGCCGTGTCGTCAAAGTCCGGTCCTCGAGCAGGAGGCAGCACATGGCCACGCGCAACAACCCGTACGGAGCCTTCAACTTCCTCGTCAAACTCGGCGACGCCGGGGGCGAGGACCAGATCGCCGGCGGCTTCTCCGACTTCACCGGTGCCGGCAACGAGGTGAAGTTCTCCGAGTACCGCAACGGCAACGACAAGGAGAACCACGTCCGCAAGATCGCCAACACCAACGTCACCGACGACGTCACCCTCAAACGCGGGATCATCGGCGACCTCCGGCTGTTCAACTGGATCAAAGCCACCCGGGAGGGCAACTTCGACCCCCGCACGGTCGTCGTGACGCTCTACGACGAGGCCCGCACCGCGGTCTGCTCCTGGACGCTGCACAACGCCCAGCCCAAGAAGTGGGTCGGGCCCACCCTGGCCGGCAAGGGCGGCGGCGAGGTCGCGATGGAGGAACTGCACCTCGTCGCCGAGCGGATCGATTTCGCGTCGCTGTGAGCGTCCCGATGAGCGCCCCCGGCCTGCGGCTCGGCGCGCCGGGCGTCTACCGGGACGCCCGGCGCCCGCCGACCGGCTTCCGGCCGGTGCGCCTGGACGTGGCCGGCTTCGTCGGCGTGGCACCGCGCGGCCCGGTGGACCGGCCGGTCGCCGTCGACCGCTGGACCGACTACCAGTGGCGCTTCGGCGGCTTCGAGGGCCCGGGCCTGCTGCCGTACGCCGTCCGGGCGTTCTTCGCCCAGGGTGGCACGCGGGCGTACGTCCTGCGGGTCTCACCGGTGCCCCGGGCCCCCGACCCGGCCGCCGTGTCGGCCGTCGCCCGGTACACCGTCCAGCTGGCCGACCCGGAGAGCGGTACCGGGGTCGAACTCGGCCTCTGCGCCGCCGACGAGGGCAGCTGGGGCGGACGCCTCGCCGTGCGCTGGGAGTTCGACGCCGCCCGGCACTTCACCGGCCAGGCGGACGGGACCCGGCTCCCGCTGCCCGACGCCGTCGCCGTGCCGGCCGGCTCCGTGCTGCGGGTCCGCGGACCGGGGCTGCCGGCGGCCGGGGAACTCCTCCTGGTCACGCTGGTCGAGGAGTCGCCGTCACGCGGCCGCACCGCCGTCCTGGACCGGCCGCCCGGCAGCGCGCCGCCCGACGCCGACCTCGACGTGGACGTCGTCACCGCCACCGTGACCGTCAGCGACGCCGCCCCGGACCTCGCCCGCGAGGAGCGCTTCACCGACCTCGGGCTCGCCGTGGCGCACCCGCGCTTCGTCCGGCAGGTTCTCGCCGAGGAATCCCGGCTGATCACCCCCGACGGCAGCTGGCCCGAGCTGGTGCTGCCCCCGGACGCCTCCCTCCCGGCCGTCGACGCCGTCCGCGTCCGCTCCGGCACGGACCGCTGGGCGGCCGTCACGGCGGACAGCTTCTTCGGGGACACCCCACCCGAGCTGTTCCCCGTCGGCGGCGCCCAGACCGGTGACGACGGCACCGCCGCGTTCATCGGCCTGGACCGGCTGGCGCTGGAACCCGAGGTCGTCCTGCTCTCCGTGCCCGACCTCCTCTGGGACTACCTGGTGCCGACCGGTACCACCGACCTCCCGGAGCAGCCGCGTCCCTGCGCCGACGGGCGTTGTCCGCCCCCGGCCGCCCCCGTGGTGTACCCGCCTGCGCCGGAACGGGCGGTGCCGCTGGACGGCCGCGACCCGGGCGCGCTCGCCGAGATCCTGCGCCGCCAGCGCCGGCTCGTCGACCTGGCGGAGCAGCAGCGCCGCTTCGTCGCCCTGCTGGACGTGCCACCCGGACTGCCGCTGCGCCTGACGGAGCGGTGGCGGGCCGGCTTCGACAGTTCCTACGCGGCCGCGCACCACCCGTGGCTCGGTGTGGTCGACCCGGAGGACCCGCAGCTGCGGGCCGTCCTGGTGCCGCCGTCCGCGTTCGCCGCAGGGATCATCGCCGACCGCGAGCACCGGCTCGGCATCCCGTGGGGCCCCGCCAACGCCGTCGCGGTCGGGGCGGTGACCGCCGCCGACCTGCCCGCCCCGACCGAGCGCGACGAGCTCCACCTGCTCGGCATCGACGTCTTCGCCCCCGAGCGGGACGGGTTCCGGCTGGCCTCCGCCCGGACCCTCTCCCGCGATCCGGACTATCGCCAGCTGAGCGTGAGACGGCTGATGACGATGCTCCGGCTGGTCCTCGAACGCCAGGCCCAGACCCTCGCCTTCGAGCCCAACTCGCCGCAGCTGCGGGACGAACTGCGCGGTGCGATGACGCTGCTGCTGCGCGACCTGTTCCGCGCCGGGGCGTTCAGCGGGGCCACCGAGGCACAGGCGTTCTTCGTCCGCTGCGACGACGAGCTCAACCCCGGCTGGTCGCAGGGGCTGGGCCGGCTGGTGGCCGAGATCGGGGTGGCGCCCGCCCAGCCGCTGGAGTACCTCGTCCTGCGGATCGCCCAGGACGCGGACGGTGACGTGAGAGTGGCGGGGTGAGTGGTGGCCGGTCTGGCTCAGGCGTTCAACTTCCGGGTCTCGCTCCGGCGGAGCACCTCCCCGGGGCCGACCTCGACGGGCCCGCCCGCACTGACCGACCAGCCGACCGGGGCGTCCCGTAGCGGCCCGGCGTCGGGCGGTGCGGCCGGCGGCCCGCCCGACCGGCTCGGCGACGGGGGCTTCCAGGAGTGCACCGGCCTGGAACTGGAGATGGAGGTGGGTGACCACCCCGAGGGCGGCCGCAACGACGGGCTGGTCCGGGGGATCGGCCGGGTCAAGCTCCAACCGATCGTACTCAAGCGCGGCATGCTCGTCCCGGTCCCCGGCGGCCGCGCCGACACCGCCCTGTGGGACTGGCTGCACGGCATCGTCAGCGGCGAACAGCGGGCGGCCCGCTATGACGGCGACATCGAGGTCCTGGACGCGACCGGGGCACGGACCGTCTCCCACTGGCGGTTCACCCGCGGGCTCCCGCTCAAGATCACCGGGCCGGCGCTCAACGCGAAGACCGGTGAGATCGCCGTGGAGGAACTGCACATCGCCCACGAGGGCCTGCGACTGGAGGGTTCCTGATGGCGGAGCTGGCACACGCGACCCTGCAACGGCTCACGGTGACGAAGGCCGGGGCGAAGGACCAGCCGCCCCGCGTCAAGGGCGACGGGCCCAAGGTCGAGGTCCAGTTCAACCCCGTCACGCTCCGGCTCAGCCGGAACAACAACATCGACCGGGGTGGCATCGGCACCCGGACCGAGAAGCGCCAGAGCCCGTCGCAGGAGCACGCCACCCTCGCCTTCGACCTGGCTTTCGACACCGCGGAACAGGGCGGCCCCGGCACGTACGTGGACGTCCGGGACTGGACGGCGCTGGTCCGCCAGTTCGTCGAGCCGCCGCGCGAGAAGAAGGGCAACCCGCCGCCGATCGTCCAGTTCCAGTGGGGGACGTTCCTCTTCAACGGGATCGTCACCCAGGTCAGCGAGGAACTGGACCTCTTCGCGCCGGACGGCACTCCGCTGCGGGCCAAGGTCGCCGTCACCATCGTCGAGCAGGACTTCGCCTTCGAGGCGAACCAGAAGGGCTCGGGAGCGCGCGACGCCCGGGCCGCGACCGACCCGGGCGCGCCGCAGGCGGGCTCCACTCCCGGCACCGCCGGGACGGACCAGCCGCAGCAGGTGGTCCAGGCCCAGGCCGGGGAGAGCGCCCAGCAACTGCTGGCCCGGCTCGGGCTCGATCCGGCGGCGTGGCGCGGCGCGATGCGGGGGCTGGCGAGCCCGCTCTCGCTCACCGCCGGGTTCAACGTCCAACTCGGCGTCGAGGTCGCGGCGGGCGGGAGCATCGGCCTCTCGGCCGGATTCGCCGGAGAGGTCGCGGCCACCTCGGTCGCCGGGCTCGCCGGGGCCCTGGGCATCGGCCCGGATGCCGCGCCGCCGGGCGCCCAGGCCGCCCAGGCCGGTGCCGTCGGCGGCACCGGGACGGCGCCGGTGGGCGTGGGGGCGGACGACATGACGGCCGCGGGCTTCGCGCTCTCGGCCGGCGGCGGGATCGCCGCCTCGGCGAACACGGTGGGTGGAGCCCGGGCGGCGCTGGCGGTCGATCAGGCGCGCGGAGCCTTCGCCGTCCCGGGGCCGCCGGGGGCCGGCACCGCGCCCGCCCCGACCGGCGGCGGCGCATCCTCCGGCGGGCGGCCCCCGGCCCCGGTGAGCCCCGTCGCGATGTCCCCGACCACGGACCCGCGCGCCCTGACGTACGGTCGGGGCGTGCCGCTGCGCGCCCGCGCCGACCCCGGCACCCTGGCCGAGGTGGCGGCCGGCGGCGCGCGCGGCCTGGCAGGCCGGGCCCGGGCCCAGGAGCTCCCGCCGCCCGACGGGGTGACGCCCCCGTGGGAACACCTGCCCCCGGTGACGCCCGCGCGCACCGCGGCGGACTGCGCGCAACGCCGCCGTGACGCACCGCCCAGCACCCTGAGGTGGCGACCCTAGGGAGGCCTGCCATGAGCGTGCACATTGGTGAAGTCCACACGGATGTCGTCCCCGTCGGCGCTCCCGGCCCCGCACCGGCGGCAGGTCGGGGTGGCCCGGTCGAGGAGGCGGAACTGGTCGAGCACCTGCGCGCGGCGCTCGACCGGGCGACGTGGCTCGCCGGGCGGGTCGCGGCAGCGGGCTTCGATGACTGAGCCGGGCGTCACGGCGGTCGCACCGGTCTTCACCGTCGGCGGGGACCTGGTGCGGGATCTCGGCCGGGACTGCATCCGCCTGGAGGTCTGCGAGGGCGTCGAGGGCCTGCGTACCCTGCAGGCGAGGTTCCTGGCCAGCGGCATCGGCGCCACGGGCCCTCAGGAGAGCCTGTTGCACCTGGACGGGAAGACGATCGACCTCGGCAGCGCGCTCAAGGTCGCCCTCGGCCCCGAAGCGCAGCAGCGGACCGTCTTCGAGGGCACGGTCTCCGGGTTGGAGCTCGTCCTCGGCGACGGCGACCCGCCCGTGGTGGTGGCCCATGCCGAGGACGCCCTGATGCGGCTGCGGATGACCCGCCGGATGCGCACGTACACGCAGGTGACCGACGGCGATCTCGCCGCGGCGGTCGCCCGCGAGCACGGCCTGCGGACGGACGTCGACGTGCCCGGCCCGCGCTACGACGTCGTCCAGCAGTTGAACCAGAGCGACCTCGCCTTCCTGCGGGAGCGCGCCCGCCTGCTCCAGGCCGAGCTCTGGTGCACCGGCACCACCCTGCACCTGCGCACCCGCGCCACCCGGCCCGGCACCGCGGTGACCCTCGTCCTCGGCCGCGACCTGCTGTCCGCCCGGCTGACGGCCGACCTCGCGCACCAGCGCAGCGAGGTGGTGGTCACCGGGTACGACGCCGAACGGCGCGAAGCGGTCGACGAGCGGGCCGGCCCGGAACTGGTCGAGGCCGAGACCGTCGGCGGGCGTACCGGCGTGCGGCTGCTGGGCCGGGCGCTCGGCCCCAGCAGCACGCTGCGGGTGCGGGAGGTCGCCCTCAACGCGGCCGAGGCGGCCGCCTGGGCGCGGGCCGAGATGCTCAGGCGCGGCCGACGTTTCGTCATCGCGACCGGACTCACCAACGGCACGCCCGACCTCGTCGTCGGCAGCCGGCTCACCCTGCAGGACGTCGGCGCCCCCTTCGAGGGCGGCGGATACTACGTCACCCACCTGCGCCACGGCTTCGACCTGGAGCACGGGTTCCGCACCCGCTTCGAGGCCGAGCGGGCCACCCTGAACGAGGTGAACTGATGGCCCTGCCCGGACCGTCCGACGGCGCCGCACCCGGCTACCACGGGGCCTATCCCGCACTGGTCACCAACATCGTGGACGAACAGAAGCTGGGCCGGATCGAGGTGCGCTTCCCCTGGCTCGGCCGGGACGGCGACCGGGACGTCCGGGCCTGGGCCACGCTCTGCTCGCCGTACGCCGACGACGACCAGGGCCTGCTCGTCCTTCCGGAGGTCGGCAGCCAGGTGGTCGTGGTCTTCGAGGCGGGCAACCTGCGCCGCCCGTACATCCTCGGCGCCGCCTGGAACGGGCGGGAGAGCCTGCCGCACGACCCGGAGGCGGCGAACAACATCCGGCTGCTGCGCTCCCGCGCCGACAGCCGGCTGGAGTTCGACGACACGGGCGGCGCCGCGAAGGTGCGGATCACCATGGCGTCCGGACACGAGGTGAGCCTCGACGACGCGGCCCAGACCGTCACCGTCAGGCACGCCACGGGCTGCGAGATCCGGCTGACCGCCACCTCGGTGGAGGTCAGGGCCAACCTGTCGGTCGACGTCACCGCTCCCATGGTGAAGGTCGACGCGCCGATGGCCACCTTCAGCGGCATCGTCCAGGTCGGCACCCTGGTCGCCGAGCAGATGGTGATGTCGCCCGCCTACACGCCGGGCGTGGGGAACATCTGGTGACGGGGGTGGCACACGGATTCCAGCTGTGCGCGCCCTGGTACGTCTGCGAGCGCGGCCACTTCGACCGGTTCGACCCCCGGGCCACGGCCCCGGCCATCCAGAAGTACGACGCACCCGACTTCGTCCAGCGCCTGACGGCGGACCCGCGCGCCTCGCTGACCTTCGATCCGGTCGAGGACGTGTACGCGTACCCCGTCCCGCTGCCGCCGGGCCAGGTGCGGCGCGGACGGCTGCACTTCGCCACCCACACGATGGTCGCGACCCCGCTGCGCAAGCTGTACCAGCCCGGCCACCACCGCTTCTACGCCGTGGTCGTCGAGCTCTTCTGCGACCGGCCGGGCCTGCCGCGGCCGGGCGCCGCGGCCGACGGCCTGCAGGTGCGGATGGTGATGCGGCGCCAGGAGCGGACCGTACCGAAGCCCGAGCGGGCCGCGGTGCGCCGGCTGGCGAAGAAGCTGACCACCGATCTGTTGGAGGCCCGGGGCGCGGAGGCCGGGCGGCTGAGCGACCGGGACCTGCCGAACGTGCTCTGGGCCGACCTCGCCTACCGAGCCCGGTTCGAGGCCGAGAACAGCGAGCTGTTCGCCGCGATCGGGCCACCGGTCGTCCAGAGCTGGACCACCGGCCCGAAGGGCCCGCACTGGGTGCCGACCGGCACGGTGGGCCCCGACGGCAAGCCCGAGCCGGAGCAGGAGCTGCTGATGTGGCGGATCCCGCAACCCGCATCGGAGTGCGACCGGGCGGGGACCCGTTCGCTCTGGTTCGGCCTCGTGCCGACCCTCTCCGGTGAGCACGACGACCAGGGCACGCCCAAACTCGACGACCAGCACGTGTACGAGATCCGTTGTGTCGCCCGCCGGCCGCCGGAACATGGCCACGAGCACTGCCCGCCGCAGGAGTCCTGGAGCGACACGACCGAGCCGTTCAGCCTGGCCGCGTTCTACGACCCGGAGGGCACGAAGAACCACAAGGTGTCGATCACGATGCCGGACCTCCGGTCCCTCGCCGCCCGCGCCGGACGCCCGGCCGGCCCCGGCGGGGTGGCGATCACCAGCCCGCCGGGCTCCCAGCTGCCCGTGACCGGCAAGATCCCGGACCCCGGCAGCGGCAGTGCGGGGGGCACCGACTTCCGGGTGTGCACCTTCGCGCTGGAGCTGTTCATGATCGTGGCGTTCTTCCTGTTCAGCCTCTTCCTGCCGATCGTGGTGCTCGCCTTCCAGCTCTGGTGGATGCTCGCCCTGCGCTTCTGCCTGCCGCCGGATCTCGTCGCACTGGGCGCGCTCCAGGCGTTCCTCAACACCCCCGGCGGCGACCTCGCGGTGCTGCTCACCGGACCGAAGCCGGGCATCCCCCCGGGGGCGCCGGACAACCCCGGTCCGAAGCCGCTGGACGATCTGCTCGGCCAACCGGGTGCGACGGCCGCGATGGCCGTGCGAGACCCCTTCGAACCGGCCGTGGCCGGCCAGGATCCCGCTGCACAGGCCGCGGCCGCCGACCTGGTGGCCGCCCTCGACCCGACGACGGCCGCCGAGCCGTCGCCACCCGCTGCCGAGAGCTCCCCGCCCGACCCGCTCTGTGGAGACAGCCAGTGAACCGGACCGACCCACCCGCCGGCTCCCGCGCAGGCCGCTGATGGCCCCCGTCGCCGGGGCCGGGGCCCGCGAAGCCAAACCGCCCGCGCCCGCACCCGAGGCGGCGCCGCCCACCCCCGCGGCGCCCGCGGCGGCCCCGGCGGCGGGCGGCCTCGCCGGCCGGCTCTCGGGCGTCGTCCCCAAGGGCCGGGGAACCGCGGGGGCCGGCGACGGCCCGGCCGCCCCGCCGGCCGCCGCGGTCGCCCCCGACGTGCCCAAGGACGTGCTGGCGCTCCAGGGCGGGTCGGCGTTGGCGCCCACCCCGGCCGTTGCCGAGTACCTGGAGAACAAGGGCGCCGCCGGAGGCCCGGTCAGGGTCGGACTGGGCGACCTCGCCGTCGGGACGCTGAACCTGCGGAAGACCGAGGAGGGCCTGACCACCGGCCCGGGCAAGGACTACCAGACACTGCCTCTGGCCCACCCCTTCTTCCTGCCGCTCGCCCGGTACGGCATCAGACCGGTGCTCGCCGTCCGGGTGCAGGGTGGTCTGGTGGAGGGCCACGCGTCCGCGGTCGTGCAGGAGAAGCTGCTCACCGGCCCGGCCGAACTGCTCGGTCAAGTCGTGAACCACGCCGACGAGTTGGGACTCGCCGGAGTGAACGACCTGAAGCTGCCGGCGGTGGACAACCGGCTCGAGGGGCCCGTCCTGCTGATCCGGGCGAGTGGGCTGCACTTCAAGCTCGGTGGGTTCCTCGACGCCACGGGGTCGATCGGCTTCGCCAACCGGCAGGTCACCTTCGACGCGACCGCCACCGGCACGGTGCCCGGGCTCGGCACGATCACGGTCCCGGTCAAGCTCGATGCCGAGGGCAGGCTGTCCGGCGAGGCCAAGGCCGAGGTGGAACTGAGGGGCTTCAAGGGGTCGGTGACGGCGGCCTTCGCCGGAGGCGTCGTGGACGTGAGGGGCACCGTCCACTACGGCAACGACAAGTTCGACGGCGAGGTGACCTTGGTCGCCACCGACGAGAAGAGCGCCAAGGAGCTGACGGACGGACAGATCGCCGCGGCGCAGGCGAAGGCGGCGGCACCGAAGCCGTCCGTACCCGGTGGTGCCCCGGCTGCCGCAGAGGCGGAGGGCGGGGCCGCGCCGACCCCGGCCTCGGCCGGCCCGCGAGCGGGGCCGCGTGTGGTCGCCGGCTGGGGCACCGTCAAGGTGCAGCTCGCCGAGTGGCTGAGCGGTGAGGCCCTGGTGGTGGTCGACCACCACGGGGACGTCACCCTGGTCGGCAAGATCACGCCGAGGATGACCAAGCCGCTGTTCGAGCAGAAGGACTACATCAAGGCGTTGCCCAAGCTGGAGGTCCGCGCCCTCTACGGCGTCCCGCTGGTCGGCAACATCTTCGTCTTCGCCGACATCGGCCTGGAAGTGCTCGCCAAGCTGGGCCCGGCCACGCTGGACCGGATGGAACTCAGCGGCACCTGGTCCACCAAGCCCGAGGTGCTCAGGAACTTCGGCATCACCGGCACCCTCAACATCTCCGCCTTCGCCGGCATCCGGCTCGTCGCGGAGGGCGGCGCGGGCCTCGAAATCATCGGCCACGACGTCAAGGCCGGCGTCGCGCTGAACGCGCTCGCCGGAATCCGCGGCTACGTGGAGGCGACCCCGAGGATCGGCTACCGCGAGGTCGCCGACCCGAAGGCCGGCAAACAGGGCGAGTTCTTCATCGGCGGCCACCTGGAGATCGCCGCCCAGCCCTTCCTCGGCCTCGGCGGCGACCTCTTCGTCGCCCTGGTGAGCCCCTGGTGGTCACCGGCCCCCAGTCACCGCTGGACCTGGCCGCTGTTCGAGCTGGAGTACCCGCTCCCCGGCGAGTTCGGGATCGGCGCCGACGTCGAGCACGTCCTCGGCTCCGGCAAGGTCCCCGAGGTGAAGTTCGGCGAAGTCGCCTTCAGCGCCGACAAGTTCATGACCGACCTGATGAACGACCACGTACCGAAGAAGTCGGGGAAGGACGACAAGAAGGCCGGCGCCTGGAACGAGGGCCCCGGCGCGGCGCCGGCCAAGGCCGGGGGCGGCGCGCCCGCAGCCGGGAAACCGGGCGAGCCGGCGGCGGCGAAGCCGGGTCCGGACAAGGGGAAGAAGGACGCCGGAGAGGTCCCGGACCCGGCCAAGGAGAAGCGCTGGCAGGGCGGCCTCCAGGCGATCGGCCGACTGGCTCAGGAGTCGCTCGCCGAGCCGTACGAGGAGGAAGAGGTCCGGGAGGCGCTGGCCGGGATCAAGAAGACCTACGGTTTCACCAGGCTGGCCGCCGACCGGGAGGGCGACGAGTGGCTGATCGACGCCCGGATGAGCCCGGAGACCAAGAGGAAACCCCGGCTCAGGGCCACCAACCACGTGTACCGGGGCGGCCCCTACAACCAGTTGGGCAGAGAGCCGGCGAAGAAGGGCGGCAGGCGCAGGGCCGTCAAGGGGACCGAACGCAACCACATGCCGGCCTGGAAGGCCATCAAGGACGCCCAGGCGTCCGGCGGCAAAGCGGCCAAGGTGAAGGACAAGCTGAACGGCATCTCGCGCTTCACCGCCCCCGCCATCGAGATGGACACCGCTGACCACCGGATGACCAGGAGCTGGGGGTCGGGCGGCGATGCCGTCGACTGGCGCAAGGAACAGACGGACCTGCTCCTCGCCGGGAAGTTCGGTCAGGCGATCACCAAGGACGTGAACGACATCCGCGGCTTCCTGCCCGCCGGCAGGAAGGACAAGTACGACGACGCGATCAAGGAGATGAGGGGCAATCTCCCGTCGGGCTGGTGATAACGCGCCGGTGACGCCCGCCGACCATCATCGACGGCATGGCAGCAACTGACACTCCGGCAGGAGCGCCGGCCGACGTGTGGCTCGGCACCGGGATCCATCTGCCCTTCCGGCCGCAGCGGGCAGCCGGCGGGCCGGGCGGGGGGCTGGCCTGGGCGAGCGGGATGGAGCTCGTCCGGCAGTCGATCGAGACGATCCTGGACACCGAGCCCGGCGAGCGCGTCATGCGGCCGGACTTCGGCTGCGGGCTGCGGCAGTACCTGATGGCGCCGAACACGGCCGCCACCCGGGCCGCGCTCCGGGCGGAGATCGAGCGGGCGCTGAGCAGCTGGGAGCCGCGGATCCAGGTGGCCGACGTGTCCGTCACCCCGGGGGAGGAGCCGACCATGGTGTGGATCGACATCGCCTACGTCCGGCTGATGGACCTGCGGTCCGACAACCTCGTCTACCCGTTCTACCTGCGATGACGGGCAGGGGGTGAGCCGGCCATGGCCCTGATCGGTCCGATCCTCGACGACCGTACCTTCGCTCAGCTGCGCGACGAGCTGATCAAGCGCATCCCGGTCTACAACCCCGAGTGGACCGACCACAACGCCACCGACCCCGGCGTGGCGCTGCTGGAGCTGTTCGCGTACCTCGGCGAGTCGCTGCTCTTCCGCTTCAACCAGATCCCCGACGCCACCAAGGTCGCCTTCCTCCGCCTGCTCGAACTCCGCCCTCGGCCCGCCCAACTCGCGCGCACCCTCATGGTGTTGGACACCGACGGGGCTGCCGGCGTCCAGCTGCCGCGCGGCACCGAGGCCCGCGCCGGGGCCGTTCCCTTCGAGACCGAGGGCGAGGTGGTCGCCTGGCCGCTGGAGACCCTCGCCGTCGGCAAGACCGCCGCCCCGGCCGCCGCCCCGGGCAGCACCGAGGCCCGCCGGCGGGAGGACGCCGTCGCCGCCCTCCCGCTCGACCAGCAGAACCACGTCCGCGCCGGGGCCGCCCCCGACTTCTACGTCACCACCGCCGTCCCCACCGACCCGCTGGCCACCGATCAGCCGTCACTCGACGTCAGCACCACGCTCGACCAGTGCCTCTGGATCGCGCTGCTCGGCAGGAACAGCACCGACCCGACGGAGCTGCGCAACCGCGCGATCTTCCTCGGGGTCGTCCAGGACGCGGAACTCCCCAGGCCCTTCGACCTGGAGGCGCGTGACCCGGACCGCTCCCGGCTGCGCGCCGCCGACCTCACCGCCGACCCGCCCGCCTTCCTCTGGGAGCTCTGGAACGGGCCCGACCGGGCCGGCAGCGCCGGGACCGCCTTCACCAACATGGCCGTCCTCGCCGACACCACCCGCGGCCTGACCGCCACCGGCGTGGTCACCCTGCAACTGCCGAACACCTTCCCCACCCACGCGAAAGCGCCCACCACCACCGGCGACCTGCTCAGCCCGCCCCCGCTGGACGACGAGAAGACCGCGGCCCGCGTCATCGGCTGGCTGCGGGTACGCCGCCCCGCGACCGAGAACGACGCCATCCACCGCATCCGCTGGGTCGGCGTCAACGTGGTCGCCGTCGTCCAGGCCCGGACGGCCTCCCCGGAACTGCTCGGAACCGGCACCGCCGACGCCGGCCAGACCTACCGGCTGACCCAGCACCCGGTCGTCCCCGGCACCGTCCGACTGGAGGTCGAGGAGGTGGACGGCTGGCAGCCCTGGACGGAGGTGGAGACCTTCGCCGACAGCGGCCCCCTGGACCGGCACTACACCGTCGACCTCACCGCCGGGCTCGTCCAGTTCGGCACCCGCAGCAAAGTGCCGCAGATCGGCGAACGGATCAGGGTCACCTCCTACCGCTACGGCGGCGGGGCCGCCGGGAACGTCCCGGCCGGGGCGATCGACGGTCTCACCGGCGTGGCCGGGATCAAGGCCAGGAACGTCCTGCCCGCCGCCGGCGGCGCCGACCCGGCCTCCCTCGCCGAAGCCCTGGACAGCCTCCCCGCCGAGCTCCACCGGCGCGACCGGGCCGTGACCGCCGACGACTTCCGCGCCCTCGCCCTCGAAGTCCCCGGCGTACGGCGGGCCGAGACGCTGCCGCTGTTCCACCCCGACACCCTGAGCAGGTCCGCCG
The DNA here is from genome assembly GCF_040609455.1 of Kitasatospora sp. NPDC004669. Taxonomy (NCBI): domain Bacteria; kingdom Bacillati; phylum Actinomycetota; class Actinomycetes; order Kitasatosporales; family Streptomycetaceae; genus Kitasatospora; species Kitasatospora sp. NPDC004669. The sequence continues at coordinate 61,002 of NZ_JBEXKB010000020.1, read as the reverse complement.
CCGGGGTGGTCAGCGTCCTGGTCTTCCCCACCGAGGACCTGCGCGACCTGAGCGCGCCGCTGCCCGACCTCGCCCTGCTGCGCCGCGTCGCCGCCTACCTCGACCCGCGCAGGCTGCTCACCACCGAGCTCTACGTCATCCCCCCGACGTACCTGGACATCGCCGTCTCCGTCGGCGTCCACGTCCGGGACGGCTACCAGGTGGACGCCGTCCGCCGCTGGGTCGAGCTGATCATCCGCCAGTACCTCGCGCCGGTGCCGCCGTACGGACCGGACGGCACCGGCTGGCCGCTCGGGCGGGCGGTTCGGCGCGCCGAACTGGAGGCCGTCGCCGTGCAGGTGGACGGTGTCGAGTACCTCGACGGCGAACTGGGGCTGGCCGTACGCGCGAACCCGACCGCCGCCTGGACGACCTCCCCGCTCGTCCAGCTGAAGGCCTGGCAGGTCCCCCGGCTCGCCGAGATCACCGTCGTCACCGGCCCGCCGCTGCCGCCCGGCGCCGGTTACGGGGCCACCCCGCTGCCCGGCGGCGACCCCGTCCTCGTCCCGCTGCCCCCGGAGGTGTGCTGATGGACGGCGACCGGGCGATCACCATCCTCACCGACTCCGACCAGTGGGCCCGCTGCGCCCACGACGGCACGGCGCTGATGGACGGTGGCGGGGTGAGCCTCGCCTGGAGACCGGAGCCGTCGTCGGTCGGCGGGCCGTCCGGACCCGGCGCCGCCGGGCTGGCCTTCGACCGCTGGGGGCGGGCCTACCGCTCGTACCCGGGCAGCGGCCGGGTCGACGTCCTCGACCCGAAGGCGCCGGCCGCCCCCGCCGATCAGCACCCCGGCACCCTGCGCACCCCGCGGGGCCTCGCCGTGGACAGCGCGCAGCGCCTCTACATCGCCGAGTCCTGCGGCGCCGCGGTGCAGGTGGTCGACCTCTGGGCCGAGCGCCTGCTGCGCCGGGTGCCGGTGCGCACCGTCGCCCACCGCGCCCGCCGACCGCTGGACGTGGCGGCGCTCTGCGACGGCGCCGTCGTCCTGCTGGCGAACCCGGCGGGCCTGGTGCGGCTGCGCGGGCGGCGCGGCCCCGGACGCGGCCCGACGCTGCACGGACCGCTGCTCGCCGCGGGCCTGACGCCCACCCGGGTCGCCGTCACGGCCGGGCAGGTGTACCTGCTCTGGTCGGTGCCCTGCGGCGGGCGGGCCGTGGTCGCCCGACCCGACGGCAGCCACCGGATCGAGGTCGGCGAGGCGAGCGACCTCGCCTTCGCCGGCGACGGGCTGCTCACCGTCGCCGGCCGCCCCGGGCAGCCGTTCCGCCGGTTCCGGCCGGACGGGGACGGCTGGGCGGAGATCGAGCCCGTCCGGGCACCGCGCTACGACGGCGGCGCCGTCGAGGTCAGCCCGGACGGGCGGACGGCGTACACCTGCGACGAAGGCCTCGGCTGGACGGCCGGCCCGGCGGCGCAGCACGTCCAGAGCGGACGGCTCGTCACCTACCGGCTCGACGCCGGCGCCTACCGCACCCGCTGGGGCCGGATCTTCCTCGACGCCTGCATCCCCCCGGGAACCGACGTCCGGGTGGGCTTCCTCACCAGCGACGAGGACACCGTCCCCGACCCGCTGCCGTGGACGCCGGCCGTGCAGGGGCAGCGCGCGATCCGCCACGGCGACCAGACCCCGCCGCTGCCCTCCGAACTCCAGCTCGACCGACTGGGGCCGCTGGGCGGGCTGTTCCGACGCCCCACCGGCCGCGAGTGGCCCTGGGCGCAGATCGCCCCCGACGACACGTTCGAGACGTTCGAGGCCCCGGTCGACGCCGCACCGGGCCGCTATCTCTGGGTCGTCCTCGGCCTCAGCGGGACGGCCAGGCTCACCCCGCGCGTCCGGGCCCTGCGGGTGGAGCGCCCCGGCCACCGGCTGCTCGCCCAACTGCCCCGAGCCTTCAGCCGGGACGAGGACGACGCCGACTTCCTCCAGCGCTTCCTCGCCCCGGCCGAAGGGCTGCTGCACGAGCTCGACGGGCGGGCGGCCCTGCGGACGATCCTGCTCGACCCGACCGCCACCCCGCAGGAGGCCCTCGGCTGGCTGGCCGGCCTGGTCGGGATCGTCCTCGACCGGCGCTGGCCGATCGACGCCCGGCGCGCGCTCGTCGCCCAGACGTACGACCTGTTCCGGATCCGCGGCACCCTGACCTGCCTGGAACGGATCCTCCGGCTGTACCTGCCCGTCCCGGTCGCCGTCGTGGAGAACTGGCGGATGCGTGGGCTCGGCGGCGCCGTCCTCGGCACCGGGCCGGGCGGGCCGTCGGCCCCCGCGGTCGGCGGGGCGGCGCGGGCGACGGCCACCCTGGGCCGTTTCGCCGTGGGCGGCGTCAGACCCGGCGAGGACGGCTACACGGCGACGGCCCACCGGTTCACCGTCCTGATCGCGGCGCCGGTCCAGGGCGAGCCGCTCGACGTGGTCCGGAACATCGTCGAGCTGTACAAGCCCGCCCACACCCTGGCGGAGATCTGCCCGCTCGGCGTCGGCATGCGGATCGGCCGCGGCCTGCACCTCGACCTCACCTCGGTGGTCGGCCCCGGCGCGGCCTGGGGGCCCGCCGTGGTCGGCCACGTCCGGGTCGGCGAGGACGGTGTGGTCGGTGTCCCCTCGGCAGCCGCGCGGGTGGGGGAGACGGCGGCCGTGGGGGCGGTGAGGGTGGGATGAGCGCTCCGACGGTGGCGATCGGGCGGTTGTCGGCGACGCTGCACGACGACGGTTCGGCGTCGGCGGGCCGCGCCGGGTTGGAGACACCCCTGCGGTGCGTCGTCGAGGGCGGCCTGGAGCGCGCGCTGAGGGAGGTGCGGCTGCCGGCCGGCCGATGGTGCGTCCGACGGCTGCGGCTGACCGTGCCGCTCGACCTCGACCGGCCCGGCCCCGCCAGTGGACAGGACTGGTCGGCGGCGATGGCCGCCGCGATCGAGCGGACGATCCGGGAGGGCCGCGGCGAGATCGTTCACTACCGGCACGACGTCGAGCTGCTCGCCGACGTGGTGGCCGGGGTGGCGAGCGGACGGACCGGGCGGCTCTGGGCCTGGCAGCAGGCGGGGGCACTGCGACCCGGGGACCCCGCGCCCACCGCCGAGCCCCGGACAGCCGTGCTCGCGGCGCTCGGTCGCGTCCCCCGGCACGCGGCGGCGGCGCTGCTCCGGGCAGCGGCCGTGTGCGGGCTGCCGGCCCTGGACCGGGTGCTCGGAGAGGAGGGGTGGCAGGCCGTGGCCGCGTTGACGGCGGTTGCGTCCTGGTGCGGGCCCGGTCCCGCCGGGCCGCGCGGCGGCACGGATGCCGACACCGCGCCGGTCGCGCCGGCCCGGGCGCTCGCCCGGACCCTGCTGGCCGGCTCGGCGCTGGCGGGGCTGGCCCGGTCGGCCCGGCTGCGCCCCGGGCCCGCGACGCTGGCCGCCTGGGCCGTGCTGGTGGCCGCCGAGGCCGATCCCGGTTCGCTCCACCGTCGGCCGCACCCCGCCCTGCCACGGGTGCTCGCGGAGGAGCTGGGAGCGGTGCTCGGGTCGGCCGCGCAGCCGCCCGTGACGGACCGAACGGCGGAGGCACCGGCTCCGACGGCGCCCTCCTCCGGGTGCGCGAACGGTGAGCGGCGCCCGGCGGCCGACAGCACCGCGACGGGCGGGGAACCGGCAGAGGGTGCGCCGAGGCCCTCCGGCGAGGGGTCGCAGGACCAGCCCGGGCGCGCGGACGTGACAGCGGAGGACCCGACCGCCGAGGCACCGTCGGCCGGACCGGCCGGGGATCCCCGGCGGCACCGGGCCGAGACCCGCCCGTCCCAGCCGGCCCGAACGCACCGGGACGACGGTCCCGCCCCGGGCACGGCCCCGGACGGGGCGAGCGGCGAGTTCACCGGCTGGGCCGGTCTGCTCTTCCTGTTGGCGACCGCGGCCGACGCCGGTCTCCCGCAGCGCGCACTGGACGACACCGCCCTGACCGCCCGCCCGCTGCGCTGGGTGCTCCACCGCATCGGGTGCGAGCTCCTCCCGGACGCGGCCCCGGACGACGCGGCGCTGGTCGCCCTGGCCGGCGTCGGCCCCGCCCACGCCGGCGCCCTGCTCGCCGCCCCGCCGCCCACGGCGGCCGAACTGGCCCGGGTGCGGGCCCTCGCCGCCGCCTGGGCCGCGGCCACCGCCGCGCGGCTCGATCCCGAGAACGGTTCGGCCGACGGCCGGGCCGCCGTGCGGGCGATCGCCCGGCGCGGCGGGGAGGTGTTCGCCGAACCCGGGTGGATCGAGGTCCGGCTGGGTGTCGCCCAGACCGACCTGAGGGTCCGCCGGGCCGGGCTGGACCTGGACCCGGGCTGGGTGCCCTGGCTCGGCGCGGTGGTGAGGTACGTCTATGCCTGAGACGCCGGAAACACCGCAGGCGCGCCCGCTCACCACACCTGAAGCGCCGCCCGAGGCGGTCAGCCGTGGGCTCAGCGCACGGGCGGCCGGGCTCGCCCTCCGGCTGGCCGCGCTGCTCGAAGCCACCTGCGACGAGGAGTCCGCCGGATCCTCCGTCGGCTTCCTGCGTGAATGGGCCGAAACCGCGGCCGAGCACGAGCGGCCGCCGCACACCGACCCGGCACCGATCCGGCGGCTGACGGATCGGCTGGGCCTCACCGAGGTGGAGCTGGACCTCGTGCTGCTCGCCGGCCTCCCGGAGGAGCACGAGGGACTGGCCAGAACCTTTCGGACCATGCACCCGCGCGGCGACTCGCACCCGAGTGTCGGCCTCGCCGCCCTCCTGTTCGATCACGAACGGCACCTCGGGGCGTCGGCCGGACCGGCCGCCGACCGGGCGGCGCTGCGTCGGCTGCTCCACGAGGGGGCGGCCGCGCGCAGCGGCGCCCTCGCCGTCTCCGGCGAGGGGACGTTCCACGACCGCAGCCTCCGCTTGGCCGACCGCCTCTGGGAGGCCCTGCACGGCTGGGACGCCTGGCCCGACGCGCTGACCGAGGTCGAGGTCGGGCCGCCGGTCGCCGGACTGGACGGGTGGCTGGCGCGACCGGCCGCCGAGCGGGCCGTGGCCGCGCTGCGCTCCACCGCACCGCGGACCGTGATCGTGACCGCGCCGGACGAGACGATCGCGCTGAGCCGCTGCGCGGCACTGGCCCGCGCCGCCGGGCTGCGGCCGGTGGCCGGGCGGGTACGCCCCGAATACCCTTCCGTGCTGGGTCTGCTCGGCCTGCACGCGGCTGCCCGCGGCGGGGTGCCCGTCCTGGTGGCGCCCCGGCCGGAGGAGGGGGCGGGACCGGCCAGGCTGGACCTGCGCCGGGTGGTCGGTCCGATCCTGGTCTGCGCCGAACCGGGCGCCGTGCGGCCCGGCCCGGAACGGCCGGTGCTCACCGTGCCGGTCGGGCCGATCGACACGGAGGACCGCCGGGCCGCCTGGCGCGCGGCGCTACCCGACGAGGCCTGGCAGGCCCCGCAGCTGGCGGCCCGTCACCCACTGGACCCGGCGCTGACCGCGCAGGTCGCGCTGGACGTGCACAGCTGCGACGAGCTCGCGCCGGACGGCGCACGGACGGATGTCTCGGCCGCGATCCGGACCAGGGCCGGCGCGGTCCTCCCGCCGGGCGTGGACCTGGTCAGCCCGCAGGCGCCCTGGGAACGGCTGGTTCTGGCGCCCGAGCCCGACCGCCAACTCCGGGACGCGGTTTCCCGGTTGGCGTACCAGGCGGCAGTCCTGGACGACTGGGGGCTGCGGGAGGCGGCCCGCGCCGACCGCGGTGTCCGGCTGCTCTTCAGCGGGGCGCCCGGCACCGGCAAGTCACTGGCGGCCGAGGTGCTGGCGACGGCCGCCGGGACGGACCTGCTGGTGGTGGACGTCTCGCAGGTGGTCTCGAAGTGGATCGGCGAGACGGAGAAGAACCTCTCCGCCGCGTTCGACGCCGCCGAGCGGATGCAGGCGGTGCTGTTCCTCGACGAGGCGGACGCCCTGTTCGGGACGCGGACGGAGATCTCGGAGGCGAACGACCGCTTCGCCAACCTGGAGACGGCGTACCTGCTCCAGCGGCTGGACCGTTTCGACGGCCTGGCCGTGCTGGCCACCAACCTGCGGCAGAACATCGACGCCGCGTTCGTCCGCCGGATGGACTTCGTGGTCACCTTCGACCTCCCGGGCGAGTCGGACCGCCACCGGCTCTGGCAGCTGCACCTGCCGGCTCCGGTACGGGACGACGGCATCGACCTCGCCGCGCTCGCCCACCGCTACCCCGTTCCCGGCGGCTGGATCCGCAACGCCGCGATCGCCGCGGCCTTCCGCGCCGCGGAGTCCGGAGGGCGGGTCGGCCAGCCGCAGCTGGTCGAGGCGATGCGCCGGGAGTACGCCAAGGCGAACCGGCCCTTCCCGGTGGACCCGGCCGCCCCACCCGGCGTGGCGGCGGACGAGCGGGCGCTGCGCGCGCTCGGCGCGGCCACCATCGGCTCCAACAGGGAGGAGAGACCATGACGGCGCTCGGCAGCAGCGCACCGTGCGGGTGCGGTGGTACGGCCGGCGGTGCGACCGGCAGGGGGAGCGGCACGTCCGGTGGCGGCTCGGCGTACCCGGGCGGATCGTCGGCGGCCTCCGGCTGGTCCGGGCACCCGGGCCATTCGGGGGCGGCCGGTACGGGGGTGTCCTCCCCGTGCGGACCGTGCGGCTCGGCGAGCGGCACGTCCGACGGCCCGTGCCGGCAGGACGAACTGCCGGTGACCCCCTTCGACGCCCTGCGCGTGGCCTTCGGCATGCTGCTCGGCGAGGACGACTTCCGCGTGCTGATGGGCAACCCGCGTGGCAAGCAGATGCTGCACTCGGCCTGGCTGCACGGCCCGGGTGTGATCTGGGGGTACGGCGTCCACCTCGACGCGGACGGCGACCGGTTGCGGGTCGGGCCCGGCCTGGCGGTGGACGGCTGGGGCCGCGAACTCGCCCTGGACGCCGAGGCGTGCCCCTCGCTGACCGAGTGGGCCGTCCGGTGGGCCGCGGACCACCCGGCGTCGAGCGACCCGCAGCAGGACGGCGGGCAGGCGGCCGGGGCCACGTCCGGCCGGCCGCAGGACGACCCCTGCCCCGGGGACAGCCGGCGGGTGACGGCCTGGTTGACGGCCGAGTTCGGGACCTGCGCGAGCCGACCGGTACCGGCCCTCGCCGACCCGTGCGACATCACCCGCCGCCACGACGACTACTCCCGGATCGCCGAGACCGTCCGGGTGGTGATCCGCGGGGACGAACCGCCCCGCCGCCGCCCGTACCACCGGGTACGGGTGCTGTTCGGGCTGGACGAGGTCACCGGTTCGGACGACGCGGCGGGTCGAGAGGCGGCGGAGGCCGCCGACCGGGTGCGGGCCACCGCGCCCGGGCACCGGGCGGAGCAACTGCTGGCGGAGTTCCGCCGGCTGGCCGCGTGTGACGGGATCCAGGACGCACCGGAGTCCGAAGAGGGCGACGCCTGCCCGCAGCTCTTCCCGGTGACGGAGGACCACGCGCCGGTGGTGCTGGCGGAGTTGACCTTCGACGTCATCACCCGGCCCGGCTGCGTGCAGGTCGCCGACGTGGAGGTGGAGCCGAAGGCCCGTACCGTACTGCTGCCCACCGGCGCCATCCAGGAACTGCTGTGCGGACTGGCCCCCGCGCTGCTCGGTGAGACCCTGCGCGAGGACGCCGGGGGGCCCCGGCTGGATCCGGGCTCGCTGCGGTGGTCCCGCGGCGACACCTGTCTGAGCTTCTGCTTCGACAAGCCGGTGGACCGCAGGTCACTGGAGCAGGCCATCACGATCACCTCGCTCTCCGAGCACGGCGCGGGCTGGGCGCGGAGCGGGGTGGCCGGGGTACGGCTGACGGACGACGACACCCGGGCCGTCGTCGACCTGGAGAACGCGCCCGCGCACCGGCTGGTGCGGGTCCTGATCCGGGGCACCGGCCCCGAGCCCTGCTACGGGACGGACCCGTGGGTGCCGTTCGCCGGAGTGGCGGACGGACCGGCGGCCGGGCGACACGACGGCCACGACGCCGTGGTCACCATGCACCTGAAGCAGCAGACCGCCGACGCCGGGAGGGCCGAGTCATGACCATCGCCGAGGGCGGCGCCGCCGCGGGCGCGGGAGGGGCCGCAGGGTACGCCACGTCGACCGGCACGCCCGACGAACGCTCCGCCGGTACGCCGGACACCGCGGGCGGCGACATCGACCGTCTGCACGCCTTCGACGGGCTGTTCCTGCGGGCCGAGCATCTGAACCGGATCCAGGACTACACCCGGGAGTTCGCCTCGGCGATCGGAAGGTCCGGCGGCCCGGGCGTGGTCGATGGCTTCCAAGTGGTCATCGACCAGGGCGAGTTGAAGGTCGGTTCCGGGCTGGCGATCGACGCGGTGGGGAGGCCGCTGCGCTCCCGGCACGAGGTGTCGCTGCCGCTCAAGGACCTGCAGCTCGGCAATGACACCTTCTGGTGGGTGGAGGTGTCGCGCGCGGACTGGGACTACGGCGAGACCGCCGTCCAGGGCCTGCTCTGCGAGGACCCGTGCTCGGGTGCTACGACCAACCGCCAGTTCACCGCCGAGGGCGTGCGGATCGAGCTGAAGGCGGACAAGGCGGCCGGGCTGGAGGAGCAGTTCAGCGCGAACCGCCGGAACTGGCTGGCCTCCCGGGTGTTCGGGATCGAGCAGGACGACGACACGCCCTGGTTGGCCGATCCGTCCGTCCTGCCGTCCGAGTGGGAGCCGCCGGTCGACTACTCGCGGCCCCCGGTCCGCGTCGCCCTGGTGATCCCGATCGGGCAGGACGTCTCCCAGTGGATCACGGATGCCTGGTCGGCCCGCCGCGAGGTGGGCGCGCCGCCACCGGAGCGCTGGTGGCAGGGTCGGCTGGGCATGCGGCCGTGGAACGTCTACGTGGCGCAGATCCTCCAGTTCCAGGCCCAGTTGGCGCAGTGGCGGGACACCCGTACGGACGCGACGGCCGATCGGGCCGCGGACGCGGTGCTGGTCGAGGAGATCAGGAAGATCGTGGACATGGCGCAGGGCACCCGGTCGCGGCTCGCGCTGTCGATGAAGGACGCCCTGGAGAAGGCCGCGAAGGAGGACAGCGAGCGGCGGGACGTCGCGGTTCGGCCCCTGCCCCCGCTGGCCGAGCGCGGCTTCGGCGAGCTGCCACCCGCCGGCTACCTGCCGGTCCAGAGCGACGAGCGGCTGCTCCGGCGCGAGGTGCGCCGGGTGCTCGGCGACAAACTGAGCCTCCACTTCTGCGTCGCCTCCCGGGCCGACATCGCGGAGGCCGTCCAGCAGGCACGGCACCGCGACAGGATCACGCTCGACTCCGGCGCCGACGTGGACATCCTGGTCCCGGTGACGAAGTTCGGGGAGGAGGGCGCATGGACGGGTGGGTGGGTCGCATTCGTCCGGAGCCGGCAGGTCTCCTGCCAGTCGCAGGGAGACGGCCGGAACGGCCCGGCCGCCGAGCCGCAGCCGGGGGCGATCACTCAGGGAGCCGGCGACGGGCAGGCCGTTGACGAGCCGCAGGTCGCAGGGTCGGGTGGCGATCGATGAGACCGGCTGACGAGGAGGACCTCCCGTACGCCGGAGTGTGCGTGGTGCGGGTGGAGCCGCAGGCACCGGGCCGGTTCCTGATCACGGTCACGGCGAACACGGACCTCCGGGGGCCGTGGACCGAGTCACGAGGGCAGGCGGTCGACGCGGGAGTGGCGCTGAGCCTGGTGGCGGACTTCCTGCGGGGCTGCCGCGTCGGAAGTGGGCAGAGCTGACCAGGTGTACCGGGAGAAAGGGCGGGAAAGCACCATTCGGTCGCGCACGGTGACGGGGGAGTGACGGGGCGCGCATAGCATCTGGGCCGGACTTCGACGCGGAGGACCGCCATGCACGCACTGTTCCTGGAATCGCCGATCCTGATCCCCACTCAGGGCGACGCGCCGACCCTGCACCTCTTCGGCACTCCGCGGGTGGTGCACGCGGGGCGCCGGCTGGAGGTGCCCGAGGGCAGCAAGCGGCTGCTCGCGTTCGTCGCACTCAACGGCGGGTGGGTGGAACGCCGACATGCCGCCGGCACCCTCTGGCCGCTGGGCGACGACCTCCGGGCGGCCGGCAACCTCCGCTCGGCGCTGTGGCGGCTCAAGGCGGCCGGCATCGACGTGCTCGACTCGGACAAGTGCTCCCTCTCGATGCGCGAGCACACCGTCGTCGACCTGTACGTCCTGCGCGACTGGGCCGGGCGCCTGATCGCCGACACCGCCACCCCCGCCGACCTCTGCACCTTCAAGTGGCGCGCCGACGCGCTGGACCTGCTGCCCGGCTGGTACGACGACTGGGTGCTGATCGAGCGCGAGCGGATCCGCCAGCGGCTGCTGCACGGCCTGGAGGCGCTGAGCCGCCACCTCGTGCGCGTGGGCCGCTACGCCGAGGCCGTGGAGTCGGCCATGGTCGCGGTCGGTGTCGAACCGCTCCGGGAGAGCGCCCAGCGGGTGCTGATCGAGGCGCACCTGGCCGAGGGGAACCTGGTCGAGGCCATGCGCAGCTACGACGCCTACCGCAGCCTGACCGGTCGCGAACTCGGGGTCGAGCCCGGCCGGGAGCTCTCGCTGCTCCTGCGGACGCACTGCGACTCGGTCCGCCGGTCGGGCGCGCGCACGCCCGACCGGCTCGCAACCTTGCCGACGACAACCGGTGTCCCGAGTGGGGCGCCGGTCGCCGCTACAGGCGGTGCGACCGAGCGCTCCTAGGGCGCGTACCGCGCGTACCGGATTGTGATCAATCTGCGGGATTCGCCCTCGCGGCGGAGCCTGATCCGGTGGACGACCGCACCCCGGTGGAGCGGAAACACGGCTGTCGCCTCCGGCCCGGAACCGGCGGCGCCTCGAACGAGTTCCGGCGCCTGAAACCTGCGCAGGTCAGAGCCACATCTCAGGCTCAGCGGCTCGGGCGCCGCCGGGCGACGAGGGCGGCGATGTCGTCGTCGAGCTCGCCTCCGCTGTAGGCGATCAGGTCGCGATGGAGGTGGTCGAGGAGCTGGTGGGGCGCCTCGCCGCTCCACGAGCGGACGCGTTCGGCGAGGGGGTAGAAGGCGCCGGAGCGGTCGCGGGTCTCGGTGACCCCGTCGGTGTACAGCAGGAGCTGGTCTCCGGGGTGGAAGGGGGCGAGGTCGACGTGGTAGCCGTCGCTCACCAGCATGCCCAGGTTGAGCGGCGGCGAGGGAGCGGCGGGCAGCAGCGCCCGGACCCCGCCGCAGTGCAGCAGCAGTGGGGGCGGGTGGCCGCAGGTGACGGTGCGGACGACGGGTTCGTCGTCCGGGATCTCGGCGAGGAGTACGGTGATGAAACGTTCAGCGATCTCCGAGCCCGGGACCCCCGGGTACTGGGAGGCGCGGCGGCTCATGCTCGTCTCCAGGCGGTGCGCGAGGTGGGGCAGGTCGGGCGCGTCGTGGGCGGCCTCGCGGAAGGCGCTGAGGAGCGCCGCGGCCGTCTGCACCGCGAGCAGGCCCTTGCCGCGTACGTCGCCGATGAGCAGCCGTACGCCGTTCGGGGTGCGTATCGCCTCGTACAGGTCGCCGCCGATCCGGGCCTCCGCGGCGGCGGCGAGATAGAGGCTCTCCAGCGTGACGTGCCCGAGGTGGCGTGGTACCGGATGCAGCACCGCCAGCTGGGCCGCCTCGGCCACCGAGCGGACCTGAGTCAGCTGATGGGCGCGTCGGCCCAGCATGCGGTTGAGGAAGACGGCGAATGCCGCGATCACCACGAGGGTGGTCAGCTCGGAGTAGGCGGTCGCATCCCGCAGCGCATCGAAATCCACCATGAGGCCGACGTAGATGGCGCACGCGCCCACTCCGGTGAGCACGGTCCCCCACAGGGGCAGCAGCGCGGCGGCAGCGACCATGGCTGTGGCGAGGAAGGCGTCCGGCCTGACATCGCGGGGCGTGAAGAGGCCGATGAGCAGGCCGATGAACAGCAGCAGAGCAGGCAGCACGGGCAGCAACCTGGCCCGCGCACCAGCGCTGTGCGGGACTCCGCGTTTCTCACCGCGTTCCTCAGGAGACCTCGCCACCGTGCCGCTCCCCGGCGTCACACAGGTCGAGCGGCAGCCTGGGCCCGGAAGCCAGGCCACCGGTTTGGGCAATTCTATCGGTTTGGGTAATTTTATCGCCGTTCGCCCGTAGTCCACGAACAGCCCGCTTCTCGCCGTCACCCGCCTTCTGGGCGGGAGGACGAATCCCAGCCAAATGACCCAACAGGCACGCGGACGTCGGCTGACGTTCCGCCCGCCGGCGGTCGGAAATCCGTGCACGGAAAGGCCACCGCGGCCGCCATCGCGGCAGTACGGTCGAGCGGCGTGTGCGCAGGGTGGGAAGGCGCGCCCGGCATTGCGCCCCGGCATCGCGCCCGGCGCGCACCGGGTGCCCGCCACGGTGCGCGCCGCGCGTCGTAGCGCCCGTCCGATCACGCCAGGAGCGAAGAGTTGTCCGACACCACCCCCTCGCACGGCCGACGACCGGCGCTCGACCGGGCGCTCCAGGAGTTCCTGGACGCATCTGCCGGCAAGGGGGCGACGGAATTACCGGACCTCTCCCTCCTCGCCCCGGACCACGCGGGGGACGTCGCCGCGTCGGTCGGCAGGGAGCCGGACGATCCGTACGGCACCACGGCGGAATGGCTCGCCCTGCCCTGCGGACCGACCGGGCGGGTGCACGTCCAGGTGACCAGACCCGTCGGCGCCGTCGAGCCGAGCCCCGTGGTGCTGTTCCTGCCCGGCCTCGGCTGGTCGCTCGGCGACGCCACCTCCTACGGCCGGTTGATCCGGGAGTTCTCCCTGGGCACCGACGCCGCCGTCGTGTACGTGGACTACGCCCGGGCACCCGCGGCCCGCTATCCGGTGGCCATCGAGCAGTGCTACGCCGTGGCCCGTTGGATCCAGGCGCACGGCCACGAGATCGGGCTGGACGGACACCGGATCGCCGCCGTCGGCGACTCCGCGGGGGGCAACCTGGTGGCGGCCCTGACGTTGCTCGCGCAGCAGCGCGGGGACGTACGGCTGGTGCACCAGGTGCTGCTGTGCCCGGTGACCGACGCGGACTTCGACACCCCGTCCTACCGCAGGTTCGCGACGGGGTACTTCCTGCACCGCGACCACATGCGCCGGTTCTGGGACGACTACCTGCCCGAGGTGCGGCGGCGGCGGGAGGCCACCGCCGCGCCGCTGCGGGCCACCCCGGACCAACTCGCCGGGCTGCCCCCGGCGCTCGTGGTCACGGCAGAGGCCGACGTGCTGCGGGACGAGGGCGAGGCGTACGCGGCCAGGCTGCGCGTGGCGGGCGTCCCGGTGGTGGCGACGCGCTACCAGGGTGCCGTGCACGGCTTCCTGCTCCTCGACGCGCTCCATCCCACCGGCACCGCGCGGGCCGCGCTGATCCAGGCCGTCGACACCGTGCACGTGGCCTTGCACCGCCGTTCCTGGTGAGGCGGGGCGGCCCGCCGGGTCTTCCGGCTCATTCATACCGGCACGGGGAGTGGAAGCGAAACCTTCGACCGAGCCTTCGAAGAGCGGCAGCCAGGCCGGGGCGTCGGCCGGCGCGGTGAGGGGTGCGCGGATCGGCTGGAGGGCGTGCGCCGTCAGGACAGGCCTCCCGCCTGCGCGTTCCTAGCCTGATCACCACCACACAGGACAACGAAACCCAGAGGTGATCACCATGTCCGAGCAGAACGCCGCCGGTGCCGGGCCGACCCTGGAGCCCGAGGCCCAGGCCTTCGTCGAGGCCACGGCGAACCCGCCCTACCTTTTCGACCTGGGCCCGGCCAAGGGCCGCGAGGCGGTCGACGAGGTGCAGTCCGGCGAGATCGCCAAGCCGGAGGTCGACGAGGAGTGGATCGAGGTGGCCGGCGGCCCGACCGGCCGGGTCCGGGCCCGCATCGTGCGTCCCGCCGGGGCCACCGGCCCGCTCCCCGCGGTCCTCTACATCCACGGCGCGGGCTGGGTGTTCGGCAACGCGCACACCCATGACCGCCTGGTGCGCGAGCTGGCCGTCGGCGCGCAGGCCGCCGTCGTCTTCCCCGAGTACGACCTGTCGCCCGAGGCCCGCTACCCGGTCGCCATCGAGCAGAACTACGCCGTCGCCCGCTGGGTCGTGACCGACGGAGCCACCAAGGGCCTGGACGCCACCCGGTTCGCCGTCGCCGGCGACTCCGTGGGCGGCAACATGAGCGCGGCGCTCACGCTCATGGCCAAGGAGCGCGGCGACGTCCCGCTGGTGCAGCAGGTGCTGTTCTACCCGGTCACCGACGCGGCCTTCGACACCGACTCCTACCACCGGTTCGCCACCGGCTACTTCCTGCGCCGCGACGCCATGCAGTGGTTCTGGGACCAGTACACCACCGACCCCGACCAGCGCGCCGAGATCACCGCCTCCCCGCTGCGCGCCACCGTCGAGCAGCTCCAGGGGCTGCCGCCGGCGCTGGTCATCACCGGTGAGGCCGACGTGCTGCGCGACGAGGGCGAGGCGTACGCCGTGAAGCTGCGTCAGGCCGGCGTTCCCGTCACCGCCGTCCGGTTCCTCGGCACCATCCACGACTTCGTGATGCTCGACGCGCTGCGTCCCTCGAAGTCCGCGCAGGGCGCCATCACCCTCGCGATCGAGACGCTGCGCGAGGCGCTGCACCAGGGCTGACCGCCCGCCACCGTCACGGCCTCCGCCGCGCCGGACCCCGGTGCGGCGGGTGCCCGGAGAACTCAGAAACCCCAAGGACTCAGGAATGACGACGAACGACACCCCCACCGTCGTGCTGGTGCACGGCGCCTTCGCCGACGCCTCCAGCTTCGCCCGGGTCATCCCCGAACTGCTCGCCGACGGGCTGAAGGTGGTGGCACCGGCCGTGCCCAACCGCAGTCTGCTCGGTGACTCGGCCTACATCGCGTCGATGGTCCGGCAGATCCCGGGACCGGTCGTGCTGGTCGGCCACTCCTACGGCGGCGCCGTGATCACCGTCGCCGGCGCCGAGGAGAACGTCAAGGCACTGGTGTACCTGGCGGGTTACGCGCTGGAGGAGGGGGAGAGCCTGGGCGAGCTGCAGGGCCGCTTCCCCGCCTCCGAGCTCGCGTCCGCACTGGTGTACACACCCTTCCCGCTGGAGGGCGCGGACGGCCGGGGTACGGACGGCCGGGGTACGGACGGCCAGGGCACCGATGTCTCGGTCGAGGTCGACCGTTTCCCGGCGATCTTCGCCGCCGACGTCGACCCGGCGCTGGCCCGCGTCCTCGCGGTCTCGCAGCGCCCGCTCGCCGCCGCGGCCTTCGGCGAGGCCGCGCCGGTCGCCGCGTGGAGGAGCAAGCCGTCCTGGGGGCTCGTCTCCGCCGCCGACCGGACCATCAACCCCGAGGTCGAACGGTTCGGCTACCAGCGTGCCGGGATGACCACCGTCGAGGTCGACTCCTCGCACCTGGTCATGCTCGCCCACCCCGAGCAGGTCGCCGACCTGATCCGCGCCGCCGTCCGCTCCGTCACCAACTGACCGGGAGAACCATGAGCAGCCAACCGCGCCTCCACCAGCACAGCCCCGAGATCCAGACGTTCGGCACCGTCACACAGCTGCCGATCGCCCTGTCCCACGACGCCCGGCAGTACTCCTGCCAGCGGCTCAATCGCATCCTCGCGGACACCCAGTTCCTGTACACGCTGTACAAGAAGCACCACTGGGGTGTGCACGGCCCGACCTTCTACCAACTGCACCTGCTCTTCGACAAGCACGCCCAGGAGCAGCTGGCCCTGGTCGACGTGCTCGCCGAACGGGTGCGGAGCCTGGGCGGCGTCGCGGTGGGCGATCCCCGCCACGCCGCCGAGATCACCGGCGTACCGCGCCCGCCGGACGGGGTCGAGGACGTGCCGGCGATGCTCTCGCGGCTCCTCGAAGCCCACGAGACCATCCTCGCCGAGGCCCGCGACGCGGCCGCCCGCACCGCGCAGCTCGGCGACGACGGCACCCAGGACCTCCTGGTCTCCCAGGTCATCCGCACCGGTGAGGCCCAGGTCTGGTTCCTCGCCGAGCACCTCGTGGTCACTCCCCAGAGCGGGGCGTGACCAGCCGGCGGGGCCCGTCCGACGACGGGCCCCGCCCACCATGCCCTTGCCGTCCCGCCTCGGCCACCCGCGCCGGTCGTAGGTGATGACCCGGCGGCCGGCCGCTGGTCCGCGCGCGTCCGGCTCAGCCGCGGTAGGCCTCCAGCAGGCGCAGCCAGACCTCGCTGATGGTCGGGTAGGCGGGGACCGCGTGCCAGAGCCGGCTGAGCGGTACCTCCCCGGCGACGGCGACGGTCGCCGAGTGGAGCAGTTCCGAGACCCCGGACCCGACGAAGGTCGCCCCCACCACGGTCTCCCGGTCCAGGTCGATCACGGCCCTGGCCTGCCCGTGGTACCCGTCGGCGTACAGCGCGGCCCCCGCGACGTCGCCGATCCGGTAGTCGACGGCCCGCACGCGCCGGCCGGTCGCGGTTGCCTCGGCGAGGGTGAGCCCGACCGAGGCGACCTCCGGGTCCGTGAAGACCACCTGGGGTACGGCCGCCCGGTCGGCGGTCGCGACGCTGCGCCCCCAGGGAGCGAGGTCGAGTTCACGGCCGGCCGCCCGGTCGGCGATCACCGTGCCGAAGACCCGGCCCTGGTACTTGCCCTGATGGGTCAGCAGCGCGCGGCGGTTGACGTCGCCGGCCGCGTAGAGCCAGCCGCCGGCCACGTCCACGGCCAGCCCGGTGTCGTCCACCTCGATCCAGCCGCCGGGCTTCAGCCCGACCGTCTCCAGCCCCAGATCGCCGGTCGCGGGCCGCCGTCCGGTGGCGAACAGCACCTCTTCGGCCCGCAGTTCACCGTGCTCGCCGAGGTCCAGGACGACCTCGCCGTCCCGGGCCAGGCCGGCCACCGACACCCCGAACCGCAGATCGACCCCGGACTCCCGGAGTGCCTCGGCCACCAGGTGGCCGGCGAACGGCTCCAGCCGCGGCAGCAGCGCCGGCTCCCGGACCAGCAGGGTCACCCGGCTGCCGAGCGCGCGCCAGGCCGTGGCCATCTCCACGGCGACCGCGCCGCCGCCGATGACGGCCAGCCGGTCGGGGGCCTCGGCCGCGCTGGTCGCCTCGCGACTGGTCCACACGCCCGTCCGGTCGATGCCCGGCAGGTCGGGCAGGGCCGCACCGGTGCCGGTGCAGACGGCCACGGCGTGACGTGCGGTCAGGATGCGGCGATTCCCGCCGGGGACGTCCACCACCACCCGTCGCTCGCCGTCCAGCCGGCCGTGCCCGCGGACCAGCGTGATCCCGGCGGAGTCCAGCCAGGCCACCTGGCCGTCGTCCCGCCACAGCGAGGCGAAGTCGTCCCGGCGCCGCAGCACCGCGTCGGCGTCCAGCCCGCCCCCGACCGCCGCCCGGGCGCCGGGCAGCCGCTGCGCCTCCCGCAGCGCGGCCGGCGGCCGGAGCATCGCCTTGCTCGGCATGCACGCCCAGTACGAGCACTCGCCGCCCACGAGCTCGCGTTCGACGATCGCCACGTTCAGCCCGCCGGCCCTGGCACGATCGGCTAGGTTCTCGCCGGTCGGACCGGCACCCAGCACCACGAGGTCGAACTCATCGGTTCCGCTCATCTGTCAGCCGTCTCCCTCACCATCCGATGCGCCGTCATCGGCCGGCCCGCGCGGCGCGCGGGCCGGGCCGCGACCGACGTTAGGCGGTCCGGCCGGGGCGGCCTGCTCCGTGGGTGCCCGGTGCTGTCCCCAGAGGGCACGGGAGTGCCGAGGCGGTCGAGGCAGGACAGATGTTGAGATTTAAACTATGATGGCTTCGACGCCGCGCTCAGGCACCGCGCTCCGGTGCCGCGCATCGCCCAGGCGGTCGACCACACCCCGTAGGAGGAACGATGGACCAGCTCGTCACCGACGACACCGACAAGTCCCGGTTCGAGATCCACGACGGCGGAGAACTCGCCGGCTTCGCCGAGTACCACCGCTCGGGCGACGAGATCGCCTTCATCCACACCGAGATCGACCCGCGCTTCGAGGGCCGGGGACTGGCCGGCCGGCTGGCGCGTGCCGCGCTGGACGCGGCGCGCGAGCAGGGGCTCGCCGTGCTGCCCTACTGCCCTTTCATCCGCGGGTGGATCACCAAGCACCCCGAGTACGCCGACCTGGTCCCCGCCTCCCACCGTGCCCGGTTCGGCCTCTGAGCCACCACGTACCGGCGCTTCTCCGTCGGGCGCGCGCCGAGCCGGACCCGGCTCACTCCCGGGCCGTCACGGCGTGCGTCACGACCGGCTCGCTCCGCACGAACTCCCGGGCCGTGCGCTCGAATTCGCGGTCGATTCCGGTGTAGCGCTCGTGGTGCTGGGCGCGGTGCTCCGCCCACGAGGTCACCGTGAAGACCTCGATGAAACGGTTCGGTTCGGTTGCGTCCCGGTACAGGCCCCAGCCGATGGCACCGGTCCGGCGCCGGGAGGCCTCGACGGCACCCATCGCGCGGACGAAGGCCGAGGAGTCCGCGCCGGCGACCCGGTAGGTGACGGTGACCAGGACCGGGCCGTCCTGCGGGGCCGGCTCGACGGTCAGCCGCGGTTCGGGCCAGGTGTCGGACAGCGACGGATCGACCCGGCCGTCCAGCAGTGGAAGCCGGCGCAGGGAGACCACGCCCAGCACGAGCAGCGCGGCCGACGCGGTCAGGGCGACGGTGAGGCCGGCGTGCTGGGCCAGCTGCCCCCACGCCAGCGCGCCCAGGGCGTTGCCGCCCTGGAAGACGAGCAGATAGAAGGCGACCGCCCGCGCTCTGACCCAGTTGGGGAGTTCGAGCTGCAAGGCGGCGCTGAGGGTGGAGAGTCCCCAGATCCAGGCCGCGCCCGCCAGTGCGAGGACCGAACCGGCGAGGACGGCGTCCGTGGTGACGGCGACGACGACGAGTGTGCCCGCCGTCAGCGTGCCGGCCAGCGCCAGCATGCCGGTTGATCCCAGAAGGGCACCCAGCCGGGGCAGCGCGCCCGCGCCGAGAATCGCCCCCAGCCCCACCGCGGCGAGCAGCATGCCGTACCCGGCGGAGCCAAGGCCCAACCGGTTCTCGGCGGTCACGGGAAGCAGAGCCCACAGGGCGGCGGCCCCGGGGACGAACAACGCGCTGCGCAGCAGGATCCGCCGAACCCCCGGCGCGCTGCGTACATAGCGCCCGCCGGCGCGCAGCGCCGCGAGCGCCTGCTCGCGCTCCTGGCCGCGGCTGGCAGCTTGTCCGACGGGGTGCCAGCGCAGCAGGACCAGCAGGATGGCGAGGAACGAGACGGCGTTGACCGCGAACGTCCAACCGACACCGGCGGCGGCGACCAGGGCGCCACCCAGTGCGGGGCCGAGCGCACGAGCCACGTTCATGTTCACCGCTCCGAGCGCCGAGGCCTGCCGCAGCTGCTCGCGCGGCACCAGACCGGGCTGGAGCGCCTGCCAGGCCGGACCGTTCAGCGCGGTCAGGCAGCCGAGCAGGAAGGTGAGGAGCAGCAGCGACCACGGTCCGAGGACGCCGGTCAGCGCGAGCGCGGCGAGCACGGCGGCGACCGCGGCCATGGCCGCCTGCATCCCGAGCAGCAGCCTGCGGCGGTCGACCAGATCCGCGAGGACGCCGGCAGGCAGGGCGAGGAGCAGCACAGGCAGCCCGGCCGCCACCTGGACCAGCGAGACCATTGCCGCCCCGTGGCCGACCAGCAGCCACTGCGCCCCGACGGTCTGCATCCAGCCGCCCACGTTCGAGACGAACTGGGCCAGCCACAGGGCGCGGAACACCTTCTCCCGCAGCGGGGTCCAGGCGGACCCGCCGGAATTCGCGACGGTACTCGGCTTCATCGACCTTCCCTGGGTGACGAATGAGCGTGGGCCCCGGGGCAGGTAGCTGCCCCGGGGCCCACGCGATCGGGAGTTGCCCGCGGTCAGGCCCGGTGCAGGGCGAGCCGCGTGGCCAGGCCGCCGCCGACGCCGGCGACCACCGCCACCGGCAGCCACCACAACGGCCAGTGCGCCAGGCCGAGGGCGCCGTCGAGCGACCACTGGCCGGGGCCGGTGGCGGCCAGCACCGCACCGATGACGATCAGCACGAGGGGGTACTCGTACCCGTCGTGCTGCACCCACAGCCCGTGCGGCCACTTGACGGTGAGGGCGACGGTCATCACGCCCATCACACCCGCGCCGGCCAGCGGAGTGAGCAGGCCGAGCGCCAGCATCAGTCCGGCCCCGATCTGGGTGCCGCCCGCGGCGAGCGCGGTGAGCTTCCCGCCGCGGAAGCCGTCGCCGCGGAACTCGGCGGTGCCACCCGCCAGTCCGCTGCCGCCCAGGCGGAAGCTGACCTTCTGGACGCCGTGGCCCGCGATCAGCAGGCCGGCGACCACCCGCAGCAGGAGAAGGCCCGTGTTCATGAGGGACTCCGGTCGAGTTCGGTCGCGGCCCGTCAGCCGGCGGCGTGCGGGTTGATCATGGCCTGGGCGTAGACGACGCCCATGCCGTAGGCGCCGGCGTGCTCCTTGACCAGGTCCGTCACCGCGACATAGGTCTCGGTCCGGGCCCAGTCGCGCTGGAGCTCCAGCAGCACCTGCACCCAGGTGACCGGCACCGCGCCGGCCGCGGTCATCCGCTGCAGGGCGTGCTCGTGCGCCCGCGGGCTCACACCGCCGGACGCGTCCGCGACCACGTACACCTCGTAGCCCTGCTCCAGCGCCGACAGCGCCGGCAGGACCAGGCAGACCTCGGTCCACAGGCCGGAGAGGATGATCTTGCTACGGCCGGTCGCCTTGACCGCCTCGACCAGTGCCTCGTCCTCCCAGGCGTTCATGCTGGTCCGGTCGATCACCTCCTGCTCGGGGAAGACCGCCCGCAGCTGCGGGAGGATCGGCCCGGAGAAGGACTCCGCGGCCACGGTGGAGAGCACCACCGGCACGTCGAAGATCTTCGCGGCCTTCGCCAGGCCGACGGTCGAGTTGATGATGGCGGTGCGGTCACCGCTGCCGGTGCCGAAGAACATCTGCGGCTGGTGGTCAACGAACAGCATCATCGCGTTGTCCGGGGTGAGCAGATCGGGGCTCGGGGCGGCGTGGACCGTGGCGAAGTCGACCATGGTGCTTCTCCATTCGGGGAGTTGACGGGTACGCAGGCGCCTGGCCGGGCCATCGGGGCGCCACGTTCGACGACGCTAGTGCGCGCCGGCCCGACGCGGCTGCTCGCTGCGCGCCCAGGACTGTTCCGAGACTGCACCGACGGCGCATCCCCGGGTCGGCCGCACGCGCCGTGCGCTGCGAGGCAACCGGCGATGCGCTGCGAAGGCACTCCGGGCACCGCGGGCTGCCTAGGTTCGCCGGGGCGGCCGCACCGCCCGCCGCGCTCAGCCCCCACTGACCCGGCGCACACCCCCGCCGCGCACGCCGACCCATCAGCCGCCACCGCTCGAAAGAGGAACTCCGTTGTCCAGCATGCCCGTCGCCGGCCTCCGGCCCGGCACCCCGGACCAGCCCGCCGACCTGGTCATCCGCAACGCCAAGGTGTACACCAACGACCCGGGGCGTCCCCGGGCGACCGCGCTGGCCGTCCGGGACGGACTGATCAGCGCGGTCGGTGACGACGCGGACGTCGTCCCGCTGGTCGGCCCCGACACCCGGGTGGTCGACGCGCTCGGCCGCCGGGCCGTCCCGGGACTCAACGACGCACACCTGCACGTCATCCGCGGCGGTCTCAACTACGTGCTGGAACTGCGCTGGGACGGCGTGCCGACGCTGCGTCAGGCGCTCGCCATGCTCCGGGTCCAGGCCGAGCGCACCCCGCCCGGCCAGTGGGTGCGGGTGGTCGGCGGCTGGTCCGCCGACCAGTTCGCCGAGCGCCGCCTGCCCACCCTGGACGAGCTCAACGCCGCAGCGCCCGACACCCCCGTCTTCGTGCTGCACCTCTACCAGTCGGCGCTGCTCAACCGGGCCGCGCTCCGCGCGGCCGGCTTCGCCCGGGACACCCCGGACCCGGTCGGCGGCCAGATCGTGCGCGGCCACGACGGCGAACCGACCGGCCTGCTGATCGCCGCGCCGGGCGCGTTGCTGCTCTACTCCACCCTGGCCAAGGCACCGATGCTGGACGAGGCGGACCGGGCCGGCTCCACCCGGCACTTCCTGCGCGAGCTGAACCGTTTCGGCCTCACCTCCGCGATCGACGCCGCCGGCGGCTTCCAGAGCTTCCCGGAGAACTACGGCACCGTCATGGACCTGGCCCGGCAGGGACAGTTGACCTTGCGGATCGCCTACCACCTCTTTCCGCAGACCGCCGGGCAGGAGCTGGACGACCTCGCCCGCTGGGTCAGCACCGTGCGCCCCGGCGACGGCGACGCCTGGCTGCGCCTCAACGGAGCGGGGGAGAACCTCACCTGGGCGGCGGCCGACTTCGAGAACTTCACCGAGCCGCGGCCGCACCTGGGCGCCTACGAGACCGAGTTCGAGAAGGCCGTGCGCCTGCTGATGGAAAACGGCTGGGGCTTCAGGCTGCACGCCACGTACGACGAGACCATCCGCCGCGACCTCGCCGTCTTCGAGAAGCTCGCCGCCGACGGCCTCTTCCCGCACGGCAACCGCTGGCTCTTCGACCACGCGGAGACGGTGAGCCCGGACAGCCTGGACCGGATCGCGGCCCTGGGCGGAGCCGTCTCCGTGCAGAACCGCCTGTCCTTCCAGGGCGAGGCGTTCGTCAACCGCTACGGCGCCCCGGCCGCCGCCGAGGCGCCCCCGCTGCGCGCCATGCTGAACCGCGGCCTCACCGTCGCGGCCGGCACCGACGCCACCCGGGTCTCCTCCTACAACCCCTGGGTCGCCCTGCACTGGCTGGTGTCCGGCCGCGCGGTCAGCGGGCGGCGGCTCGCGGCCGACCACAACCGGCTCAGCCGCGAGCAGGCCCTGGAGCTCTACACCCTGGGCGGCGCCCGGCTCACCGGTGAGGACGGGGTCAAGGGGCGTCTGACCGTGGGGAGTTACGCGGACCTGGCGGTGCTGAGCGCCGACTACTTCACCGTGCCCGAGCCGGACATCCCGCACATCGAGTCCGTGCTCACCGTGGTCGGCGGCCGGATCGTCCACGGCGCCCAGGAGCACCAGGGGCTGGCCCCCGACCTGCCCGCGGTGACGCCGTCGTGGAGCCCCGTCACGCGGTTCGGCGGCTACCACGCCACCCCCGCGCCCAGCCTCGCCGGCGTCCACCAGGCCGAGCTGGTGGCGCAGGCCGCGGCGGCCTCCGACGAGCAGCGCGCCTGGCGCGAGGCCCGCGGTCTCGCCCTCCCGGGCCAGGGCGCGGCGCCGCTGGACCCGTGCTTCTTCTGACGGTGCGGCAACTCGGAGAGGAGGCGTCATGACCACGCCCGCAGACGATCCCCGCACCGCCCCGCCACAGCTCCCTGGACCACAGCTCCCTGGACCACAGGTCCACGACCGCCATCCGCTGGCGCTGGCCCTGTTCGCCCTCACCGCGGTCAGCGGACTGATCGACGCGGTGAGCTACCTCGGCCTCGGCCACGTCTTCACGGCGAACATGACCGGCAACGTCGTCGTCATCGCCTTCGCCCTGGCCGGAGCCCCCGGGTTCTCCGTCGCGGGCTCGCTGACCTCCCTCGCCGCCTTCCTCGCCGGCGCGGTCCTGGCCGGCCGCCTCGCGGGGCGGCACACCACCACGCGGCGCGGCCGATGGCTGCGCGCGGCCCTGGTCCTGGAGGTCTCGTTGCACGGTGCGGCCGCCGTCGTCGCCTTCGCCTGGAGTGCGGACGGATCCGTGCGGTACGCCGTGATCGCCCTGGTGGCGGTGGCGATGGGCATCCGCAACGGCACCGTGCGCGGCCTCGGCGTGCCGGACCTCACCACCACGGTGCTCACCCTCACCCTGACCGGCCTGGCGGCCGACTCCCGCCTGGCCGGGGGCGCCGCGCCGCGCCAGCGGCGCAGGATCCTCGCGGTCGCCACCATGCTGGCCGGCGCCGTGCCGGGCGCGGTCCTGGTGCTGCACGGTCAGATCGCCTGGGCACTGGTGGCCAGCGCGGTGCTGGCCGGCGCCACGGTGCTGCTCTACCGGGAGTGAGGTGCCGCTCCAGCAAGCCGTCCGCTTCTCACTGCCGTCATCTCACTGCCGTCATCGCGGGCGCGATGACCCGGACCACCCCGCGCCGCTGATCGTCGTGCCCGCCTGTTCGACACATCTCCCGGAGACCTCATGGCCTCACCGGCCGCCATAGAACTGTCCCGGTGGCAGTTCGCCATCACGGCGATCTTCCACATGTCCTTCCCGGCCCTCACGGTCGGCCTCTCCGTGCTGCTCGCCGTCGTGCAGACCGCGTACGTACGCACGGGCAACCCGCTCTACCAGCAGATCTTCCGCTTCTGGAAGAAGATCTTCGCGGTCGGCTTCGGCCTCGGCGTCGTCGCGGGAACCGTGATGACCTTCGAGTTCGGCCTCAACTGGGGTGTCTTCGCCCACGCGGTCGGACCCGTCATCGGGGTCACCATCGGCATGGAGGTCATCACGGCCTTCTTCCTGGAGGCCGGCTTCATCGGCGTCATGCTCTACGGCGAGGGCCGGGTCCGCCCGCGCACCATGGCCTTCGCGTCCTGGATGGTGGCCTTCGGTACCCTGCTGTCCACCACCTGGATCCTGTCCGCCAACAGCTGGATGCAGGACCCGGCCGGCTACACCGAGACGGCCGGCCAGTTCCACCCGAGCGACTGGACCGAGGTCCTGCTCAACCCGGCCTTCACCTACCGCTTCCCGCACATGCTGCTGGCCGTGCTGATCAGCGCGAGCTGGTTCGTCGGCGGCATCTCCGCCTGGTACCTGGTCAAGCGGCGCCGGGCCGCGCTGCCGTTCGCCCGCCGCTGCCTGTCCATCGCCCTCGGCGTGCTCGCCGTCCTGATGCCGATCCAGCTGTACGTCGGCGACGCCACCGCCATCTTCATGGCGCAGCACCAGCCTGCGAAACTCCAGGCGTTCGAGGGGAACTGGCGCACCGACAACGACGGATAC
Source organism: Kitasatospora sp. NPDC004669 (assembly GCF_040609455.1). Taxonomy (NCBI): domain Bacteria; kingdom Bacillati; phylum Actinomycetota; class Actinomycetes; order Kitasatosporales; family Streptomycetaceae; genus Kitasatospora; species Kitasatospora sp. NPDC004669. The sequence continues at coordinate 35,984 of NZ_JBEXKB010000020.1, read as the reverse complement.
AACGTGGTCGTCGTCCCCGACACCGACCAGGGCACGAACGACCTGCGCATCACGATCCCGCACCTGGGCGCGGTGATCGGCCACGACCTCACCGGCAAGGCCGAGGTACCCGGCCTGCTGCAGACCCCACCCGACCAGCGGCCCAACATGTGGAGCGCCTTCTACGGCTTCCGCGCCATGTACTTCACCGCCCTGGCCATGTTCGCCACCGCCCTCGCGGGGCTGGTACTGCGCCTGCGCAGGCGGCTGTTCGACTCCAGCCGTTTCCTGCGCTGGATGGTCTGGATGACCCCGGCCGGCGTCATCGCCATCACCGGCGGCTGGATCACCGCGGAGACCGGGCGGCAGCCCTGGGTGGTCTACGGCAAGCTGCGCACCGCCGACGCGCTGTCGCACCTGACCACCGCCCAGGCCGCGACCACCCTGACCGCCTTCGTGCTCCTCTACTCGACCCTGCTGGTCATCTGGGTCCGCTACATCGTCCGGACGGTCAAGGCCGGCCCCGACGTGCCCGCGGACGCCGCCGCGACGACCCCCCTCGGAACGGAGGCCCCCGTTGCCTGAGTACGCCACCTACGCCCTCGTCCTGCTCTCGCTCGGCATGTACGTCGTCCTGGACGGCTACGACCTGGGCGTCGGCATGCTCAGCCTCCTCGCCAAGGGGGAGAGCCGGCGCGAGTACGGCGAGCTGGTCGCCACCGCCTGGGACGCCAACGAGAGCTGGCTCGTGCTGGCCGGCGTCGCCCTGTGGGCCGGGCTGCCCGGCGTCTACGCGACCGTGCTGCCGGGGGTCTACCTGCCTCTGACCGGCATGCTCCTTTCGATCATCCTGCGCGGCATGGGACTGGAGTTCCAGAGCGCCGCCGCCGGCTACCGACGCGGCTGGGCCCTGCTGTTCGGCGCATCCTCGGTCGCCGCGACCCTCTGCCAGGGCCTGGTGCTCGGCGGCGTGCTCTCCGGCCTGCGCCAGCGCGGCGGTTCGTTCAGCGGCGGCGCCTTCGACTGGCTCACCCCCTACAGCGTGCTGTGCGCGCTCGGCCTGGTGGTGCTCTACCTGCTGGCCGGCGCCGCCTGGCTGCAGGACAAGACCGAAGGCGCCGCGCGCGAGCGGGCGGGCCGCGCCGGGCGCCCGCTGCTGGTGGGCACCACCGTGGCCGCACTGATCCTCGGGTTCGGCCTGGAGGTCGCCGATCCGCAGAAGTTCAGGTTCGACGAGCCCGTGCGCGCGACGCTGTACTGGACCGCGGTCGCCGGGGCGGTGGCCGCGGGGGCGGTGGCGTGGCACGGCTTCGGGCGGCGGCCGGACTGGCGGCCCTTCGCGGGTGTGGTCGCCGCCCAGGCCTGCGGTCTCCTGGCGCTGGTGATCGCGACCGTTCCTGTCATCGTGCCACCGGATCTGGGCATCCACCAGGCATCCAGCCCGCACGGCTCGCAGACCTTCCTCGTGGTCGGCGTGGGGCTGTGCATGCCGGTGGTGCTCGCCTACAACGCGTACGCATGGTGGGCCTTCCGCGGCAAGTTCACGCAAGCCTCCGAGGCACCGCTCGCCCCGCTACGAGTGCGGGCGCGAGGATCCCACCAGGCCCGGCCCGAGCCGGGCGGCTTCGTGGCCCTTCTCCGGCGCGCGCTGCTCACCGTGCTGGGCATCGGGCTGGCGGCTATGTCCCAGGACGTCTTCGGCGGCGTCGCCACCTGGATCGACCCCGTGGGCATCGCCCTCCTCTCGGCGACGGCCCTGATCGCCTGGCTCCTCAGCGACCGGCGCGACCAGCGGGACGGGGTCTTCGACCTCGACCCCGCCGACGCGGACTCCGCGCGGGCCGAGACGTGAGCGCGTCGACCGCCCTGCTGACCGAACTCGGCGGCCAGCGGGCCCGGGGGCAAGGCCGGGGCCGGGACGACGAGGTGTCGGCCCGGCTGCACGCATGGGCCGAGCCCGGCCGCAGGGAACTGCGGCGGGCGGGCCTGCTGCGCGGGCTGGCCCCACTGGGCACCGTGCTCTGGGCGGCGGGTCTGGCCTGGGCCGCTCAGCGCGGGCTCACCGGCCAGCACGGCGGACGGCTCACGGTGCAGGTCCTGCCTGGAGCCGGGCTCGTCCTCGCGGGGCTGGTGGTTCGGTCCGCGCTGCTCGCCACCGCCGACGCGGCTGCCGCACGCGGCGCCCGCCGGGTGCGCGCGGCCCTGCGCGAGCGCCTGCTCGCCGCAGCTCTGCCCGCGCACGGGCCCGCCCGCCCCGGCATCGGTGACGCCGCCCTCGCCGAGTCCATGACCGGCGAGGTCGCCCGGCTGACCGAGTGGCTCACCGAGTACGTCCCCGCCCGCACCACGATGCTGCTGGGCAGCGGCCTGACGCTGGCCGCCATCGCGGTCCGCAGCTGGTTCGTGGCACTGATCCTGGTCGCCGCCACCCCGCTGCTGCCCGCCAACCTGAAGGTCATCGGCCTCGGCACGCAGGCCGCCGTCCACGCGCAGCTCACGGCGGTGCGCCGCCACAGCGCGCGCCTGCTCGACCAACTGCGCGGCCTGCCCACCTTGATCGGGCTGGGCGCCCGGGAGACCGCCGGGCTCGCGCTGCGCGAGGACGACGAGGAACTGGCCAGCCGTACCCAGACGGTGCTGCGGGTCGCCTTCCTCTCCACCGCCTGGATCGAGCTGCTGATCACCGGGACCCTCGCCGTGGTGGCGACCTACTGCGGCCTGGTGCTGCTCGACTACCTCCAGCTGCCGTTGGTGCCAGGCCGGATGAGCCTGGCCACCGCGCTCTTCGTGCTGGTGCTCACCCCCGCCTACTTCGCCCCCGCCCGCGACCTGGCCCGCGGCTACCACGCCCGCGCCGAGGCCCGCGCCGCGGCGGAGCTGATCGACGGGATCCTCGGCAGCGCCGGCAGTGGCGGCGAGGAACCGGGCCCGCCCGGGCCGGCCCGGCGCACCGGCGGTGCGGTCGGCGTGCACCTGGACCATGTGACGGTCCGCCATCCCGATCGTACGGAGCCGGCACTGGACGACGTGAGTCTCCAGCTGGCCCCCGGCGCCCTCGTCGCGGTCACCGGGCCCAGCGGTGCGGGCAAGTCGACCCTGCTCGCCGTCGCCGCGGGACTGGCCGAACCCACCGCCGGAACCGTCGTCCACGAGCGGGAGGGCATCCGGCAGCCGCCGTCGCCCGCCTCGGTCGCCTGGGTCGGCCAGCCCGCGCACCTGCTGCCCGGCACCGTCCGTGACAACCTGCTGCTGGCCCGGCCGGACGCCGGCGACGCGGAACTCGCCGCCGCCTTCCGCGCGCTCGGCTTCGGCGACCTGCTCGCCGACCTGCCGGGCGGGCTGGACACCCCGCTCGGCGAGCGGGGCAGCGGGCTCTCCTCCGGCCAGTCCCAGCAACTCTCCCTGGTGCGGGCCCTGCTGCGGGACGCACCGCTGCTCTGCGTGGACGAGCCCACGGCCCACCTCGACCCGGTGGCGGAGGCCCGTGTGGTGGCGGCCCTGCGCGCACTGGCTCGCGGCCGGAGCGTGCTGCTCGCCACCCACAGTCCCGCACTGCTCCCACTCGCGGACCGGACGATCCGCCTGGACCGGGGAAGGCCGCGATGAACGCCTGGAACCTGCTGCGTCACTCCGTGCCCCGCCGCGACCTGGCCATCGCCATCGTGCTGGCCGCGGCGGCGGAAGTGGGCGCGGCTGCCCTGCTGGGCCTGTCGGGCTGGTTTCTGACGGCCTGCGCGCTGGTGACCCTGCTGGCCGACACGACCTGGTCGTGGATGTACCCGTCGGGGACGGTCCGGGCCCTCGCCCTGCTGCGTACCTCGCTTCGCTACCTCGAACGGCTGGTCAGCCACCGGGTCGTCCTCGCCACGACCGTGACCCTGCGCGGCCGCCTGGTCAGGGGCGCGGGCGAGCTGAGCGCACGCGAGCTCCGCGCCCAACGCGACGGAACCCTGCTCGCTCGCCTGACCACCGATGTCGAGACGGTGGCCGGTCTGCCCGCCCAGGTCGTCGCGCCGCTGGCCGGCTGCGCCGTCACCGCGGTGCTGGTGGAGGTGCTGCTGCTGCGGGCGAGCCCGGCACTCGGCGTGGCCGAGCTCGGCGTGTTCGCGGGCGGCGGCTGGTGGGCGATCCGCACCGGCCGTCGGGCCCGGCGACACCTCGCGGGCGCCGCTGCCGCGCGGGCCGGCGCGCGGACGGACCTGATCGCCGCCCGGGCCGCCTTCAACGAACTGCGCTGCCTGGACGCGATGCCGCAGGTCCGAGGTGTCGTCGCGACGGCGCTGGAGCGCGAGGAGACGGCTGCCGCCGCCGCGGCGGCCGAGCAGCGAGTGGGCCGCCTGGGCCTGCGGCTGCTCGCCGCCCTCGGCCAGGGCCTCGCCCTGCTGCTCGCGCTGCAGGCGGGCGCCTGGTCGCAGCCGGTGGCCGACGCCGTCGGCGAGGCGCTGCTGCTCGCGGCGGTGTGGGACCTCCTGGACCGCCTTCCACAGCTGCTCCAGGAGCTGGCCGCCGCCCAGGACGCGGCCGCGCGTCTGGGCCCGCTCGCCGCGACCGCCGCCGACCGGCAGACGCCCGCGCCGACGCCGGGCGGCCCGGTGCTCACCGTGGTGGACGTGCCCACCGGAAACGGCGGGCGGCCACTCTCGTTCACCGTCCGCGCTCCCCGGCTGGTCGTCGTCACCGGCCCCAACGGCAGCGGGAAGTCCACGCTCCTCGGGCAGCTGGCCGGACGGGTGCCGACCACCGTCGGCCAGGTGCGGCTGGGGGCTGCCCCCGTCGCGGAGCTGCCCGCCGAGGCCGTCGCCGACGTGCTCACCCTGGTCGAGGCCGACGACTGGCTCGCCGACACGACCGTCTCGGCCAACCTGTGCCTGGCCGCACCACTCGCCGACCCGGAGCGGCTGCGTGCGGCGCTGGCGGCGGTCGGCCTCGGCGCCCTGCGCCTGGACACCCCGGTCGGCCCCGCCGGCCGCGCCCTCTCCCAAGGACAGCGGCGCCGCCTCGCCGTCGCTCGCGCGATCCTGCGCCGGCCACGCATCCTGCTGCTCGACGAGCCCACCGCCGGACTCGACCGGCCGACTGCCGAGGCGCTGCTGCGCGAGCTGCGCCGGGCGCTGCCCGACTCAGCCCTGGTCCTCGCCCTGCAGGGCCAGGACCTCGACCTCCTCCCGTGGCGCCCGGACGTCACCGTCGACCTGGCCGGCGTGACGACTCCTCAGCCGACCCGCGGCACCGGGGGAGTCCCGCGAGCTCGTACCGGTCCCGCCGGAGGGCGATCGGGCCGGCCCCTCGATCGCCTGGCCATCCGTCTCAGCGGCCGGACACGGCGAAGCGAAGGGCCAAGGCCGGGCACTGGTTGACCGCCCGTTTGGCGGACAGCGTCAGCCAGACCGGCACGGGGCCCTCGCTGACCACCGGGAAGCCGTGCCGGTCGAGCGTGAACAGCTCCGGGGCGATGTCCGCGCACAGTCCGTGCCCGTCGCACAGGGCCCAGTCCACCTTCAGGTTCACCCGGCCGACCTCACCGACGTCCCGGTCCGGGCTCCACGGAACAGTCGGCAGCACTGCGCGCACCCGCCGTCCGCAGCCGGCGCCCTCCGTGTGCGCGCGGACGTCCTCGCTGAAGGCGCTGAGCGCGGACCGGACGAACCCGGCGGAACCGTCGGGGTGGGAACAGGCTCCCTGTCCCACCACCGCGGCGGCGAGCCGACGGGCCTCCTCCACCGCCCGGCTGCCGCCGCCGGCCACCATCGCGCCGAAGGCCCGTGCCAGCTCCGGCAGTCCGCGTCGGCAGGGGCCGCACTGGCCTGCCGACTCCGCGGCCAGCCACTGGACGATCCGGTACGCCTCGCCCAGCGGACAGGTGTCCTCAGGCAGCGGGATGACGATCCCGGCGCCGAACGTGCCACCGGACTGCCGCATCCCGGCCCGGGAGCAGGGAGCGGACACCGCCGACGCCGCGTCCAGGAACATTCCGTGGTAGCCGCCGACCAGCACTCCTTGGCCCGGCCCGGTCCCGCAGGCGTCCAGCACCGCGCCGAGCGGGGTCCCGGCGGGGGCCTCCACCACCACGGGCCGCCGGGCGCCCGGCCGGTTGACCGTGAGCAGCACCGTTCCGGGCTCGGCGTCGGGGCCGACGGCGCGGTACGCCTCCGCTCCGAGCCGGGCAGCGACGGCCAGTTGGGCGTACGTCTCGGCGTTGGAGAGCAGCGTCGGCAGCCCGTCCACACCGCCGAGTCCGCCGTCGGAGGAGCGGACCTTGCGGCTCGGCGGCAGGGCGACCAGCCCGTTGATGCCGCGGATCAGCGCACCGGACTCGCCGGAGACGAAGCGGGCCGGCTGCTGCACGACCCGGATCGGCAGCCGGGAGCGGCGTTCCGCGACCGCCGCGGGCATCGAGGTGACGCCCGGGCTGCCCTCGTCCACGCCGACGGCAACGCTCTCGGCGCGCAGCGCCTCGCCGACCAGCAGCGCCCCGTCCAGGACGAGGTGCGGGGCGCGGGCGAGCAGCATCCGGTCCTTGGCGCTGCCCGGCTCGCCCTCGGTGGCGTTGACCACGACGGCTGCGGGCAGACGCCGGCGCCGCGTGGAGTCGATCACAGCCTGGAGCTTGCGCGCGAAGGGGAAGGCGGCGCCGCCCTTGCCGGCCAGCCCGATCCGCTGGGCGAGGTCGACCAGCTCCGGCGCGCCGTACCGGGGCAGTGGCCCGTGCACGGCGAGATGGGCCTCGTAGCCCATCCGGATGTACTGGTCGAGCCCGGCGGTGAGCCGGGGCGGTCCCATCCGGATGACCTCCGGGACGTCCGCGGTGCCGGCCGTCATCCGTTCGGCCAGGAGTCGACGCCGTAACCGAAGGGCTGTGTCCACGTGGGCTGGTACCCGTAGCCGGGACCGGCCCAGGACCCCTCCGAGGGCGGGAACTGCGGGCCGGTGTCGGGTTCCTGCGGGTACCCGGGGTTGCCGGCGTACGCCTGGGGCGGGTACTGCTGGACATACGACTGCTGGGGGTACTCGGCCTGCTGCTGCTGGAACGCCGCCTGCTCCACGAGGTACTGCTGACCCCCTCCGTAGACCATCGCGTTGAGTTCGCCGGTGTCCCAGGCATCCATCGTGAACTGGGCCGGCTGTTGCATCTGTTGCTGTTGCTGCTGGAACGCCGCCTGCTCGGCCAGGTACTGCTGACGGCCGACGTCGAGCAGGGCGTTCAGCTCACCGGTGTCCCACTGCATGGCGGCTGGGTCCATGGGCACCGGGGCGGGCATGGGGGCAGCCGAGGCGGGTTCCGGCGTCGCCGCCGGCCGGGCGTCCGGAATCTCCACGTCCAGCGCCAGCAGTGCGGAGGACTCGCCGAAGACGGGCAACTGGTCGCCGATCGGAGGGTAGTCCGCCTCCTCGCCGGAACCGATCAGGTCCACGGCCATCAGGCGGCGGTTGGCGTTGACGCCAGTGGTGTTGCGTCCGGCTCCGTACAGGAACTTGATGAGCAGGACGAGTGCCACCGCAGCCATGTTGACGCCGTACGACCACACGACCCAGCCCCTGGCCGGTCGCCCGGCCTCCAGCCCGTGCGCGAGGGCGAGCGGCCACGAGGCGTAGGCGACCCAGTGCATGGGCCGCCACAGCCGGGTGAGGCGGGGGTTGGCGGTGAACCGTCCGCGCAGTGCGCCGGTCACGGCGGCGAGGACGAGTAGTTCGGCGGCGATGGTGCCGACGCCGACCACGAACCGGGTGCCGGGAGCGAACGGCACCACGGCCGCCGCAGGAGCGGCATGCCCCTCGGCGACCTTGTTGGCGATGTGGATCACCAGCGTCACCACGGCCGCCACGGAGACGGCTCGGTGCAGGGCCTGCACCGCGACCCTGTGGCGCGGCGTCAGCAGCCGTCGCTCGGCCGCCAGGAGTCCGAGCGTGACACTGCCGCTGAGGGCCATCAGCGTCAGCACGCCGAAGAAGAAGTCGACGAACCGGTGCACCGCCTCCGTGCCGCTGCGGTTGTGCGCCGTCGCGGGGAGCTGGAGAGCCTGCAACACCGTGGCGACCACGGCGAGCACCACCACGACGGCGGCGACCAGAACCGGGACCGGGGGCCTCGGCAGCTCCGGCGCCGTGCCGGCGGCGGCCGCGCGAAGCCGCGTCACGGTGTCCCGCGGGGGCTTGCGACGTGGCCTTGTCGAATTCCTCAAGCTCTGTCCTTGTCCGATGGTGATGGTGGCCCGGCGGTCGGCGCGGACCCGGTGCACATGAGCGTGGGTTTCCCGGCGCCGGACGACATCGGCCGTGTGGCGCCGGGGAAAGCGGTGGGAGACCCACCGCCTGGGTGCCGGCGCGCCTCCGCGCCCGGCGGGTGGCGCTCTACCAGTGGCTGCCGTAGACCGGCGTCGGGGCACTGCCTGCCGCGGTCGGCATGCCGGTGGGCGGGTAGGCCGGGCCGGACGTCGGCATGCCGGAGGTCGGATCGGCCGGGCCGGACGTCGGCATGGCGGTCGGCACACCGCTCGGCTCGGTCGGCCGACCGGTGGGCATTCCGGGCGGCCTGGTGGTGGGCTTTCCACCCGTTTTCAGCGTCGGCGTTCCGACCGTTGTGGTGGCGGGCATTCCGGTCGGCGTGCCCACGGGTTCGGATGTCGGCCCGCCGGACGGTGCGCCGACCGGCAGTTCGGTCGGCGTGCCGTTCGTCCCGGCATCCGACGGCGGCGCGGCGACGGAGGGAGCGGCGGTCGGGACGGTGGGAGTGCACGCCACGGCCGGCAGCGAGGTCCCGACGGCGAGGAGGAGGTACGACATCCGCCGGCCGCTGGCAGCTCGGCCACCCTCGCCGCGAGGGCGGAGAGAAGTGGTCCGGGATGAGAGTTCCATGCTGCGGTCCCTCCGGGGTGAGCGGTTCCGATGAGTGCTGTGAGTGCGGTACGGGCCGGAGCCGGACGAACCCGACCAGGAGGGCGGTACCTGTCCGGCCTCGGCGGTCACCCTGCGGCGACCAGCGGATGAGTGTTCTTGTCGTCGGTCTGCGCCGGCGCGGTTGCCTGCCGTACCGGAGACTGGCCGGACGCAACGGCTGCGGGCCGGCCCGACGGGCCGCTCTCCAGCGACGCGGGTCCGGCCTGCTTGCCGGCCGCGACCGGCGCCTGGCCAGGGGCTTCGACGGCCGCCGCGCCGGACAGCGGCATCACCGTCGTCGTCGGCGTGGTGCCGACGAGGGTGCCGACGGTGCCGTGAGCCGGAGCCACCGGGCGGGTACGGAAGGCCAGTTGGTGGCTCACCGCTTCGTCGAGAGTGACCGGCCGCTTCAGCTCACTGGCCAACTCGGATGCGAGAAGTCCGAGTTCGGCGACGCGTTGCCAGTCGAGACGGACCACGAGACGCAGCTCGGCGCCTCCTTCAGGGGCGGCTGTGACAGCCGGGATGGCCATGTCGTTCACGGACGATCCTTACGGTGCGGAGTGTGACGGGGGGTGCGCGTCGGCAGATGGCCGTGGCCACCGGCCCGGCGTGCGTCGGTGTGGGCCCGCATGCCGGCCGCGCGGCGGGCCGGCGTGGCGGCGTGGACGGGTGAGGTGGGCCCGGTGCCGTGCTGCCCGTACCGGGCTTGGTGAGAGAGACCGTACGGCCTGTCGGCGTGTCGAAAACACCGTCAGCGCGGAACTTTCGACTTCCCTAAGGGAACGCTCACTCCAGGCTCAGTCGGTACCGCCGGGGCCCCGCTCAGCACCGCTTCGACGATGCTGAGCGGGAGGCCATCGGGAGCCACCAGGCCACCGGGCGAGCGGAACCTCGTGCGTTCGTCAGCGGCCTTCGCCGTACGCGGCTTCAAGGTCGGTCGGGGCTATCCCATTGGGGCCGTCCCGTTCAGCGGTGGGCGGCGAGCAGCCGGGCGGCCAGCTGGTCGGCCACCGGGGTGCCCAGGCCGGTGACCTGGTCGTAGCCGGGCCTGGCACGGAAGTCCTGGTTTCCGCCGGTGGTCACGTCGTGGAACGCCGACTGGCCGCCGCCGGAGTTGGCCAGCGCGTAGAGCTTCGGGTTCGCCTCGCCCAGCACTGCCCGGCCTGCCGCCTTGGCCTTCTGGTCGTACAGCGCGGTGAAGCCCGCCCACAGTGGAGCGGCCGCCGAGGTGCCGCCGACGATCTGCCAGCTGGGGCCGGCCTTACCCTGGGTGAAGATCGCGAACCCGGTGGCGGGATCGGCGTCGGAGGAGACGTCCGGTACGGTGCGTCGGGCGGCGTTGACGCCGGTGCCGTTCTGGTAGGTCGGTTTGGCGAAGACCTTGGAGGTGCCGCCGCCGGAGGTGATCCAGGCGCTCTCGGCGGAGTAGGTGTTGCCGCTCAGCCTCAGGTTGGTGCCGCCGACGCCGGTGTTGTGCGGGCTGGAGGCCGGGAAGTCGACCGCGGGCACGCCGGGGCCGCTGGCGGAGCGGCTGCAGTCGCGCGAGCCGTCGTCGCCGGAGGCCGAGAAGATCGAGATGCCCTGGGCGGCGGCCTGCTTGAAGGAGTTGTTGACCGCGGTCATGATCGAGACGGTGGTGTCCGGCTCGCAGGAGCCCCAGGAGATCGAGATGACCGAGGCCTTGTTGTCCGCGACGATCCTGGCTGCCATGTCGACCTCGCCCTGGTCGCTGTTGGGTGCCTCGTAGATCAATTGCTGGGCGTTGGGGGCGACGCCGCGCACGATCTCGCTGTCCAGCTCGACCTCGCCCTGGCCCTGGCCGGGGTGGGCGTCGAAGTCGGCGCCGTCCACCGGGACGGTTCGCACGGCCGGGCCGGACAGTCCGAACCTGCGGTCGTAGGTGGTCAGGTCGGAGGACCGGTAGCCGTCGAACTCCCAGAGGGCGACCGTGGTGCCGGCTCCGTTCGTGCCGACCTTGTCCAGGTTGTAGGCGCCGTCGTACTGGGCCGGGCCGAATCCGCCCGGGGTGGCGGCCGGGGTCGAGGCGTCCGGTTCGGCTATGCGCGCGGTGCGGGTGGTGCGGCTGGTGTGGTCGTCGAGGCCGACGATCCCCGCGACGACGTCGGCCAGGTCGGACGGCACCGACGCGGGGGTGTCGTTGGCGTGGAAGGTTCGGTGCTGCTCGCCGTCGACGTACATGCTCTCGCGGGTCCCGAAGGCCGCGGCGATCCGGTCGGCCGTGCCGCCGACGTTGACCACCTGCCGGTTGGCACTCACCCCGGTCACGGTCAGGCCCTGGGAGGTGAGGAACCGGGTGACCTTGTCCACGTCGCCCTGGGTCGGGCCGTATTCGGCTGCGAACTGGTCGGGCGTCAGGTACTTCCCGTACAGCGGGTCACCCGGGGTGGAGACGGCTGCGAGGAACCGGTCGAGGGCGGCGGTGTTGCGCAGCTTGAGGTTGACGGAGACCGCCATCGGCTGGCCGGCAGCGACAGTGTCCTGCCGCTGGGAATGGGACACGGCCGGGGACATGGTCTCCGGCAGTGCCGTTCGGGCGGCCGCAGTCTGCGGCGTCAGCGCAGCATTGGCGCTCAACGAGACGGCGGCCAGCGCCAGCACGGCCAGGGCAGCGGACAGGGCAAACGATCGAGATCGCACGGACTCCTCCGGAGAATGGGAACGTTCCTGGTCCGGGAACATGCGGACGAGCATTGCCGAAAACCCGTTAGAGAAGACTTAGCGCAGCTTTATCGGCAAGTGATGTGAATTCGCCTTCGCCGCAGACGGATGGGCTGCGATCGGGTCAGTGAATTTGAATGAGGGAACGGCCACCGGCTTTACCCCGCAGACAGTCGCTAAGCTCGGGCCGATGAGAACTCAAGGCTTTCGCGGTTCGCGGCGGCGGATGCGCCATCGTGCCACTTGGGGGCGGGCCGAGCGGCGCAGGGTCGCCCGGCGTGCGGTGCGCCGGCGGAGACGTTCCCGCCTGTTCGAGCTGCCACTGATCACTCTGGTGGCACTGGTGCTGGCCCTGTTGCTGAAGACCTTCCTGACGCAGATGTTCGTGATTCCGTCAGGTTCGATGGAGAACACGCTCGACATCGGCGACCGGGTCGTGGTCGACAAGCTCAGCCCGTGGTTCGGCGGCCAGCCGCACCGCGGTGACGTGGTGGTGTTCCATGACCCCGGCGGCTGGCTGGAGACAGACCGACAGAACACCTCGGACGGGCCGGTGTTGCGAACGGTGAAGACCGCTTTCTCCTTCGTCGGCCTGTTCCCCGCGGACGACAAGCGGAACCTGATCAAGCGGGTGATCGGGGTCGGCGGCGACACCGTGGCCTGCTGCGACGACCACGGCAGGATCACCGTCAACGGCTTCGCGGTGAACGAGCCCTATCTCGCGCCGGGCAATGCGCCTTCTCAACAGACCTTCGACGTCACCGTACCCATGGGACGGATCTGGGTGATGGGTGACCACCGCGATGTGTCCGCCGACTCCCGCTTCCACATGGGGAGTCCGGGCCAAGGAACCATTCCGCTGACGAGCGTGGTGGGTCGGGCGGTTGCGATCGTCTGGCCGGTCCCGCGGATCCGGCACCTGGACGCACCCGCTTTGCTCTCCTCGCTGCCGACCGCGACCGAAGGCCCGGGGCACGCTCGACCGTCTACCGATCCCGATCACTTCCCGGCGCAGCCCCCGTCCGCACCGCCCGCGTTGGGCGTGCTCGTGCTCCCGGCCGGGTGGTGGCAGGGGCGACGGAGGCATCGGCAGCGGTCCGTCGGATGAGCTGGTCCTTAGGCGACTTTTAGGGGATCTCGCTGCCGGCGCCATCGAGCCGTTCTGCCTCCTACGATCGAACACGCCGCCGTTCGAAGCAGGTTGAGACCCGCTCCCCGGCTGCGGCCCCCGAAGCGGACTTCCGCGTGGACCCGAGTACCGGTCCGCGTGCGGCTGCTCCCCCAGCCCCTCATCGCGCCGTCACGGCATCTTCGCCTGAGGACCCACATGACCTCACGATCAGCTCATCACCGCTCCCCCGGCCGAAGCCGCCGGGCGACCAAGCCCGTCCTCGGCCTCGCCGCCGTACTCAGCGCCGGCGCCGCCGTCCTGGGCGTGTCCTTCGCCGCCACCACGCCGGCCGCGCCGCACGCCGACGCGGCGGCCCAGCCCAACCCGAACTGCACCATCAAGGTTCCAGCCAACCCGCTCACCGCCCAAGGCCTCGCCACGCCCTACACGTTGGAGGCGACCGTTCCGGCACAGGGAGCCTGCCACGAGTCCAACGGAAACCAGTCAGCGTTCGTCCAGGCCACCGTCCTCGACCCGGCCACCGGCGCGATATCCGTCTACAGTCCCCTGGTCATCGACAAGGGATCCGCCCCCGCCGTGGCGCCGGTCGTCCCGACCTTGCCGGCGAACGCCGTGGTGGGGATCTGGTTCGGCTACAACGGCAACGTCCTCACCCTGGCCGGCCAGACCACCGCCGGAAAGTGCACGGGCGGCACGCCAGGTGGGCAGCCCTTCGGTCAGTTCGCCTACTGCAACGCGCCGGCCTTCTTCACCGCCGCCAACACTGCGGAGGCGGCGGGCAGGCTCGCTGTCCCGCCGCTGGGCACGGCCCGTGACGGCAAGCCCTGCCCGACCACGCGTGACTTCAGCGTGGTCGACCAGGACCAGAGCGACAACGTCACCACCGAGTACCTGTCCACCGCCCAGGGCGCGACCGCCCAGAAGACCGCGAAGAATCTCTCCGCCATGAGCGGCGGGGGAACGACGCAACCCGCCGCGCTGCTCAACGGCAGCGACAACCTGTTGCTCGACAACTTCCTGGACCCGGCACTGGGATGCGCCCCGTGGACGGCCCCCGATCTCGCCGACCCGGGCAGCAAGGTCACCTCGCTTGCACTCAACGAACTCCAGGCCGCCAAGCACCAGGCGGCGCCCGTCGCGCTCGTCCCGCTCAGCGACCCGATGGTCAACGAGAACAACCAGCAGAACCGGAACAAGACCAATCTCTACCGCGCGGGCGTGAATCAGCCCGCACTCGGCGCCGCGGCCAACGGCGATCCGACGGCCTACTGCACCAACCTCGCCACACTCGGCGCCCAGCGCGTCAACCTCGACAAGCAGTTCACCGCCGCCGTCCCCTCACCCCAGGACGGCCAGAACCTCTTCGGCTTCCTCACCCAGCGCCTCGCCGCCTCCCTCACCAGCCTCGGCTGCCAGCAGCCGACGCCGACCGCGACACCGACCGCCACCGGTCCTTCGCCGTCGAGCAGGACCACCCCGACAGCCAAGCCCACCGCCACCCCGACCGGCAAGCCGACCCCCACCCGGGCCTCAGCCACCTGTTCCCCGGCCCAGTTGCTCGGCAATCCCGGCTTCGAGACCGGTACGGCCGCGCCATGGACGGCCACCGACGCCGTGATCTACGACTTCACGGGAATGCAGCCGCACTCGGGCCACTGGGATGCCTGGTTGGGAGGTTATCCCTACCGCGCAACCGACACCCTGTCACAGCAGGTGACCATTGAGGCCGGCTGCAGGGCCGGCCTCAGCTTCTGGCTGCACGTCGCCAGCTGCAACCCGTCCACCGGCGCCGACACCCTGACCGTCAAGGCCAACTCGACCACCCTGGCCACCTACACCAACCGGGACGCAACCGACGGCTATGTACACAAGACCCTCGACCTCTCGGCCTTCGCGGGCCAGAAGGTGACGATCACCTTCACCGGAGTCGAGGCCACGGGCGCCGAGCAGACCAGCTTCGTGATCGACGACACCGCCCTCAACGTCTCCTGACCACTCCGGCGAGCGATCAGGGCGAACGGGCCCGCGGACGCACCGGCGCATCGGCCGACCGTCGTGTCGCCCGCAGCCCGTCCGAACACCGCCCCGGCGGGCGCGGCATCCCACCGCGCCCGCCGGAACCGTCCACGAACGGTGCCGACCGATGCCGCCGCCGATGGTGTGTCGGCAGTTCCCGAGGGCGGACCATGCTACTCCGGCAACCGCGGCCACCCGGCCGAGACCGCTCGCTGTGCCTCCGCTAAGGAAGTCCTAAGCCTCCGCTAAACTTCCCCGAATCCCGTCTGCATCACCTCGCTGACCAGCGGAAATCCATGACGGCCGGGGCCGTGGCCAACCGGATGGCCCGGTGTACCCGCCCCTGCCCGCCCACCGGTTCGAAGGCACTGTCAGCCGGATCGGCCCGTCGGCTACGGTGTGCGCCATGACGTCCGTGCTCGTCGTGGAAGACGACCCCGCCATCCGTGCCTCCCTGATAGAGCTGCTGGCCGGCCATCAACTGGTGGTGCGCAGTTCCCCCGACGGGTTCGGCGCACTGCGTGAGGTCGCCCAGTGGCAGCCGGACGCGGTGGTGCTGGACCTCGGCCTGCCGGACCTCGACGGCGCCGACGCGTTGAAGATGATCCGCGGACTGTCCCAGGTCCCAGTGCTGGTGGCAACCGCGCGGGACGACGACGCCGAGATCATCAAACTGCTCAACGCGGGTGCGGACGACTATCTGGTCAAGCCCTTCTCCGGCGGGCAGTTGCTCGCCCGACTGACCGCCGTCCTGCGTCGCTGCAACAGCCCGGCCCGCACGCTCGCCCCTGGGGACGGAGTCCCCAAAATGAACCACGAGCCTTTGGTACTCGGCGAGTTGCGGATCGACCCGCTCGCCCGGACGGTCCATCTCGCCGGCCGGGAGATCGGCCTGACCCGACGCGAGTTCGACCTGCTGTCGTTCCTGGCACTGAACGCCGACCGGGTGATCTCCAAACGACAGCTGCTCGCCGAGGTGTGGCGGCAGACCTACGTGGATGAGCAGACCGTGGACGTGCACCTGTCCTGCCTGCGCCGGAAGTTGGGCGAGCGCGCCGCCCGGCCGCGCTTCCTGCACACCGTCCGGGGCGTCGGTGTGAAACTGGTGTCGCCCCGGTGAGGTCCGCCCTCGCCACGGTCGCACTCGCCGTGACGGTCATGGTCACCGTGTCGTTCCTCGTCCCGCTGGCCCTGCTCCTGCGCACCCACGTCCAGACCCAGGCGATGCTCGCCGCCGAGCAGCGCGTGGCCGCCACGATGCCGCTGCTGACGCTGGTCCCGGACCAGGCCGATCTCGCCGCGGCGGTGGCCCGCACGGACACGACGGGCCGCCTCTGCATCCATCTGACCGACGGCAGCCGACTGGGCACCACCCATTCCGGCACCCAGTTGCTGAACCGGGCGGTGCAGGGCAGGACCGCTCTGATCGGCGACGTTCCCGGAGGCCGGGACTACCTCCAACCCGTCCTGCTCGGGCACGACCAGATCGCCGTGGTCGAGGAGTTCGTGCCCGACTCGGAGCTGAACCGCGGACTGACCCGGGCCTGGACCATCATGGCCCTGCTCGCCACGAGCCTGGTCGTCGGATCGGTGCTGGTCGCCGACCGCCTCGGCGCCCGCGTGGTACGCGCCTCCCGCAAGCTGTCCCACGCCGCAGCTGCCCTTGGCGCGGGCGACCTCGACGTCCGCGTCGAACCCACCGGCCCGCCCGACCTCAGAGCGGTCGGCGACGCCTTCAACACCATGGCCGACCGGGTCAGGCAACTGCTGGCGACCGAGCGGGAGCTGGTGGCCGACCTGTCGCACCGACTGCGCACCCCGATGACCGCACTGCGCCTCGCAGCCGAACGGATCGGCCCCACGCCGGCCGCGCCCCAGCTGGCGAAGGCGGTCGAACAACTCGAGGACGAACTGGATGCGATCATCGTCGCCGCCCGCACGCCCCTGTCCACCAGGTCCACCAGGGCCGAGTCCGGCGTCGCGCCACGCGCCACGGGCACCGGACTGCCCGGCCCGGCCCCGGGTGAGTCATGCCAGGTGTCCGAGGTCGCCGCCCACCGCGTCGGCTTCTGGGCCGTCCTCGCCGAGCAACAGGGTCGGGTCTGCACCTTCGAGGCGACGGACGAACCGACGCCCGTTCAGCTGCCGGGCGATCATGTCGCGGCCGTGGTCGACGCCCTGGTGGGCAACGTGTTCCGGCACACCCCGGACGGCACCCGTTTCGCCGTGAGCGTACGACGGACAGCCCAGAGCGTCGTCCTGGTGGTCGAGGACGACGGGCCCGGGATCGCGGACCCAGCCGTCGCGCTCTCCCGAGGAACCAGTGGTGCCGGATCGACCGGCCTCGGCCTGGACATCGCGCGCAGCGCGGCCGAGTCCACCCGCGGCCGCCTTCGCATCGGGCCCGGCCCGCTGGGCGGAGCACGGGTGGAGGTGGACCTCGCGCTGGCGGCCCAGGACCGACGGCCCCTCGGCCGCCGCTGGCGCAACCGCCGACGGGGAGCGCAGAAGCCGCGCGGCCGACACGGCTGACGGACCGGAACACAGCGAGGCTCGACTCCGTTCCGCACGCAGCCCGAAAACAGACCTGAATGAACCCGTTGCTGACGGAGCGTCTCACAGATAATTCGCACACTGATGGATCATCGACTTTTCCCGACCGCTACCAGCTGGTAAATTCCCCCGCCAAGGTCGCCATCGGCGGACCTCGGCGGCGCCGGGTCCGGAGATCCCGCCGGGGAACGCCCGCCATTGAATCCACTGGCCACGGCGCCGCACGGGGTGCCTCACCCACGGCATCCTCCGGCCGGCCCGCAGCGCCCGGCCCCGCCCTCGCGCCGGGCCGAGCAGTGACTGTCCGACCACTTGCCTTCCCACCGGCATGCTCAGGAGTGAAGATGCCACATTCGGGGACCGCGACGATCCCGGAAGCCGATTCCGCACACCGGCTCCCGGGCAGCCGACAGCCGGACGAACCCAGCGCCACCCAGCCGACGAACCGCCACCAGGAGGCCGTGTCGGCGTACGCCGACACGTGCTGTGCCGACAGCCGCGCCGCGCAGGAGCTCGCGAACGAGGCGCGGCGGCGAGCAGTCGAAGCCGACGGCCCCGGCGGCCACCCGGGCCCGAGCCGCCTGCGGCTTCTGGCCCAGGTGACCAGGACTGCGGCCGAGTGGGCCGACACGGGACGCGGATCGGCTCTGAGCCCGGCCTTCACCGCCTGGCTCGCAGACCTTCCCCGGTCTCGCGACGGAGCTGCGTCGGCACGTGCGGCGCTCACCGCGGCGGAAGCGGACTCGCTCATCCTGAGCGCGTTCGAGAGCCTGCCCGCGGCACGGCAGGAGGACCTGTGGCAGCGCCTCGATGACGCGGCCGGGTCGCCGGCCCGTACGCCGGGGGCCGAGAGCCCTGCCGAGCGCCGCCTTCAGGACGCCTGCCTCCAGACATACGCCTCCCGCGCGCCCCAGCGCTTCTGCCGGCACCTGGCCGCACGACTCGGCGACAGCGTCCGGCACGCCACCGGCGGCGAACCCGAGGACCTCGACCGCCACCTCGCCAGGTGCGAGAGCTGCCGAAGTGTCCGGGCGGACCTGGACACCGTCCGTACCTGGCAGCGGCCCGCCCTGCTCAAGGCACTGGTGCTGTGGGATGCGGGATCATCGCCATCGGTCATGGCCCTCGTACCCGGGCAGGAGCCCCAGGACCCGACGCCCATCGATCCGAATTCCGACGGTCCCAACCCCGGCACCCACGACAGGCACCGGCGCCTGCCCCGAGCGGCACGCACCGACGGCCGAACCGGTTGGCGCCTGCTCATACCCTTCGCCGCGGCAGGCACCGGTGCCCTGGCCGCACTCGTCATCGCCGGCCTGCTCCTCAGCACAGTGGAGAGGGCCGGAGAACATCCGCAGCCGGTCGACGCCCCGACCCTGCCCGCTCCCAGCAGGTCGCTGCCGACCGACGGCTCCGACGATGCGCCCCCGGAAATCGGCCCGGCCGCCATGTCCTCCCTCCCGCCCTCCGCCTCCGCCTCGGCCTCAGCCGCGGCTCCCATCGACACCTCCCCGTCGCCCACCCCACCGGTGACCGCCACGCCCACCAACACCACCCCTTCACCCACGCAACCGGTCGCCGCAGGGTTTCCGCTCGTCAACCTCGGCTCGGCGCTCTGCGTCGGCCCCACGACCGCCGCACAGACCGCCGGCCCGCTCCAGCTCCAGCCGTGCAACGGCCAGGCCACCCAGCGCTGGCAGCGGCTACCGGCCGGACAGGACACCTACCAGCTGCGCAACACCGGCACCGGGACATGTCTCGACGGCACCACCACGGGCGGAAACGGTGTCGCTGTCACCCTCACGGCCTGCCGATCCGATACGGCCGAGCAACTCTGGCGATTCGCTCCGGACGCCCAGGCAGCCGCATTCCGCCTCCTGTTCGTTCCACCGGTCCCCTCCAGCGACTATCCCGCGCACCTCCTGGGCCCCCAGGACTGGACGAAGGCGCATCCACCGCACCCGGGATCATTTCTGGTGCACCTGCCGAACTACTACAACTCCGGCAGCTTCCTCTTCACCATGGGCTGACCAGGGACCCGGACACCGGCACCGCGCGCCGGGGGCACGGCCGGACCGCCCGCGGATCGCGGGCGGCGTGGCGTGCGGGAGATCTCCCGCGACACGTATTCCGTCCCGGCGTGTCAGCGACGTCGCAGCCGGAGTCCATGACGACCAGCATCTCGTCGGCTGGGAGACTCACACGCAGCGGCCGTTCTCTCGTACTTCGTTACCTGACATCTCGAAGCGTGGAGAACGGCCGCGTCGTCTGTCCCCGGTTCCCGGGGATCTCAGCAGGTCGAGTGACCGGCGAGGTTGAACAACAAGCTCAGAAGTGGTTGCCGAAGGCCGACGGGATCTGGCTGGGCATGGCGGTCGACGTTCCGCCGGCTGCCTGGCTGGGAGTGGCGATCGGCTTTCCGCCAGCCGTGGGGCCGGGCGTGACGGTCGGCGTTCCGCCGGCTGTCGGGCTGGGGGCCGGCGCGAGGACCTGGCGGCAGCCGAGGCCGGTGAAGGAGTCGGCCAACCGCTGGTTCAGGAAGTCGAACAGCGTGCGTCCGGGCTGCGGCGAGGCGGCCTTGGCAGTGAACTCCTTGTCCCGTAGGAGCCGTTGGGTGTCCACGGTGGCGAGCGCCTGACAGTAGGTACGAAGATCGGCGGTTGTGGCGTGATCGGCCGGCGGCGGGTTGCCGTCAGCGGGGAACTGCCGGGTCCGGTCCTTGCCTCCCACGGGCGGCGGGCCGGTGGGGCTTCCGGTGAGCGGGGCCAGGCCCACGGGCGATGCCTTGAAGTTGGCTACCTGGAGCTCGTCCAGGGCGAGCGAGGTGACCCTACTGCCCGGGTCTGCCAAGTCGGGAGCCGTCCACGGGGTGCAGCCGAGCGCCGGGTCGATGAAGTTCGTGAGCAGCAGGTTGTCGCTGCCGGTGGACGGTGCGACGGCGCTGCGCGCCACGGTCGAGCCGGAAAGCCGGCCGGTGGTGACGGCGGTCCGCTGTGCTGTCGCACCGCGTGCGGTGATCAGGTACTCGGTGGTCACGTTGCCGTCGTGGTCCTGCCCGACGATGCCCAGGTCGCGGGTGGTCGGGCAGGGGCGGCCGTCACGGGCCGTGCCCAGCGGCGGCACGACGAGCCGACCGGCGCTCTGCGCGGACCACGCAGACCTGAAGAACTCGGCGGCATTGCAGGAGGCGAACTGGCCGAACGGCTGCATCGGCGATCGGCCTGCGCACTTGCCGGCGGCGGCGTGGCCGGCCAGGGTGAGGGTATTGCCGTCGAAGCTGAACCAGACGCCGACGACAGCGTGTTCGGGCAGCTTGGGCAGAACCGGGGCGACGGCGGGCTCACTGCCCTTGTCGGTCACCAACGGGTTGTAGACGAAGACCGTTCCGGTGTCCGGGTCGAGCACGGTGGCCTGCACGAAGACCGCCTGGTGCGGGTTGCTCTCGTGGCAAGGGCCCTTGGCGGGGTCGGTGGCTGTCAGGACATAGGGGGTGGCCAGCCCGCGGGCGGTGAGTGGTGCGTCGGGCACGGTGAGCGTGCAGTCCGGGTCGGAGGGGGCGGGCGGGGCGGCGACGGGGACGGTGTCGGCGAAGGAGACGCTCAGCAAGGACGCGCCGACGGCGAGCAGCCCACCGAGAGTCAGGCTGAGTGTGGCCACCCGGCTTCTGTCGGCCCGGGACTGGTGTCTGTTCAGTGTTCTGGGCATACGTTGATCCTTTTGTCGTCGGACGTCGAAGGAGGTGGCGGTACGGACACGATCGACAGTGCATCGATCCGAATCCTGGGCGGGGCCTGCCGATCGCGAAGGAGCGGTGGACGGGTACTGCGCCTCGACGCCGGCCGGATCCGCGGACCCGGGCTGGCCGGGGAAGGCCTGGGGTGGGTATGGCTGGGGGTACGCCTGCTGCTGTCGGGGGTCGAGCGCGGGCGCGATTGCCTGGGGCCCCAGAACGTGGCGGGTGTCCGGGGCGTGGCCTGGTACTGCTGCTGTTGGAGCGCCGCCTGTTCGGCCAGGTACTGCTGGCGCCCGGCGACAAGCATCACGTTGGGTTCGCCGGTATCCCATTGGGCGGTGGCGGGTTGCGCGCTCGCGGGTTCTTCGGTGGCCGCGGGTTCGCCGGGCGGGAGGTCCACGTCGAGGGCGAGCAGGGCGGAGGATTCGCCGAAGACCGGCAACTGGAAGCCGGATGTCGTGGTGTTCGCGCGCCCGCCGGGGGTGGTCGGATCGGTGGCCAGCAGGCGGCGGTTGGCGTTGACGCCGATGGTGTTCCGGCCCACGCCGTACAGGAACTTCATCAGCAGGACGAAGGCGACGGCGGCCATGTTGATGCCGTAGGACCGTCATGGGTGCCGGCCACGGTGCCAGGAGTGCCGTGGGCCGGAGTCACCGGGCAGCCACGGGACCCCGGCCGACGGCTCACCGCTTCGCCGGTGGCGACCCGCCGTAGCGCTTCGGCGGCCGATACCGCCGCGGGGGCACCGACTTCGGCGGCGTGTTCCCAGAGCGGGCGGACCGTGCGACTCGGCTCGGCGGCTCGTTCCGGGGCGGCTGCCCCGGTGGGGTCGGTCATGTCGTTCATGGAGTGATCCTCACTGTGCGGGTCGGGGACGCGAGGAGCCGCAGTGGAACCGGCCGGAAGTCGGGGGCCGGCGGCGCGGCGAGTGCCAGGGACGTGAAGGCCGGACTCCGCCTGCCGGACGGACCGTGCGGGCGGAGCGGTCGGAGAAACCGCGAGCCCGGTACGGAAAGCCCTCAGAGCCGGGCTGACTGAGACCGACAGTAAGGCCCGTCCAGTCTCCGAAACACCGCCCCCGTGGAACTTTCGGTTCCGCTAAGGGATCGCTCACCCCTGGCTTCGCCGTGCCTCGGGACGTGCCGGAACCGATTGCCAACGACGTTGTGCCGTAACGGCGTTGTCAGGCCGGGCTGGCCGGGCCGGGGCAGGTCCACAGTTGGAGAGGGGTGCCGTTGGCCCGGTATCCGTCAAGTACGTCCAGGCACAGCCCGGATCTGGCGTTGGCCAGATTGCCGTCCGGGCGCACGGTCCACTTCTGGCTGGCCGATCCGGTGCAGAGGATGGTCATCACCCGGGTACCGTCCTGCCCGAAGTCCTGTGCGGGAGCAAGGCAGAGCGTGCCGTTGGCTGTGCGCAGTTCGTCGGCGGCGGTACGGGTCCACTGCTGCGTCGCGCGCCCGTCGCAGGTCCAGATCTGCAGGCTGCCGTCCGGGCCGGCCGTCAGGCAGTTGCCGGACGCGGCGTCCACCAGCACCTGGGCGGCAGGGGGTAGGGGCGGGTCCGAGCGAGTGGTGCCGACCGGCGCCGACGCGACGGAACCCGGTGTGGTATCCGCCGGCGCCGGTATGGCGGAGCCCGGTGTGGTGCCCGCCGGCGCCGACGCGACGGAACCCGGTGTTCCACCGGCCTGCTGCGGGAGCGGCGCCCCGCTCGGGGAGGGCGACGCGAACGGCGGGAGCGAGAAATCGTTCTGCCCAACCGGGCCGCCGGGGATGGCCACCGACGTCCCGTCCCCGGAGCCGGCCGGCGCGGTCAGTCCCGATATCTGCGTATACAGGACCACCCCCACCGTCAAGGCCAGCGCGACGATCAGCACCGTGCTGCGGGTGAACCGGCGGGCGGCAGCCCCGGACGACTGCGGATCTCGGCGTCTTCCGGGACCGGGATCACCGGCGCGGCGCTCGGCGGACGGATCCAGTTCGCTGATGACCGGGAGCACGATTGTGTCCGCCTCGGTTCCCGCCTCCGGAGCATCGAGCTCCAGGAGGTACGGCGGGATGCGCAGATCGAGGCGGGAGTCCGGTGGGAACGGGGCGTCGGATTGTGGATTGCAGATGTGGCCGGTGCCAGGCCCGTCGAAACTGCAGCGCTGACATCGTGGTCTGGAGTGCATTGGCACAACTCTCTTCGCTGTTATGCCGCTGGCAGGTGCGGCGCTGGTGACCGGCAGCGCGCCGGCCTCGCCCAGCGCCGACGCGATCACCCGGGCTGCTCGCCACCCCGGTAGCGCGTCCGGGGTGACGAGCAGGGGTGCCGCCGGGCGGGGGGACCGGGCCCGGCGGCTGCTCCTACTGCCCTGCGTTGCAGCAGGGCGGGAACTGGCTGATGGGTGTGGTGGTGGGCTTGCCGCTCATGCCCGGGCTCGGGTTCGCGGTGGGCTTGCCGCTCGTGCCCGGGCTCGGGTTCGCGGTGGGCTTGCCGCTCGTGCCCGGGCTCGGGTTCGCGGTGGGCTTGCCGCTCGTGCCCGGGCTCGGCTTGCCGGTCGGAGTCGGTCCGGTGCTCGGGGTCGGGGCGGGCTGCTTGCAGCCAAGGCCGGTGAGCGAGGCGGTGTAGCGCTGGCTGAGGAAGTCGAAGAGGTTCTGCCCGGCCTGCGGCGAGGCCGCAGCGGTGGTGAACTGCCTGTCGAGGGCGATACGTTGGGTACCGGCTGTGGTGATGTCGGTGCAGTACGCGGACGGGGCGCCATTGGCGGCGGCGCCCAGCGGCGGCTGGTCCACGCCCGCGCGGTACAGGTTGACCTTGGCCGGGTTCTGCTTGCCGTTCTCCTGGACCATGGGGTCACTGAGCGGGACCAGGGCGATCGGGGCGGCCTGGAACTTGGCCGCCTGCAGCTCGTTCAGCGCGAGCGAGGTGACGTTGCTGCCCGGGTCGGCGAGGTCCGGGGCGGTCCACGGGGTGCACCCGAGGGCGGGGTCGATGAAGTCGTCGAGCAGCAGGTTGTCACTGCCGTTCAGCAACGCGGTGGGCTGCATCTTCTTCATCCCCCCGCTCAACGCAGCGGAGTTCCTCTTGGTCTTCTGTGCCGTTGCACCTTTCGCCGTCGCCAGGTACTCGGAGGTGACGTTGTCGCTCTGGTCCTGGTCAACGACACCGAAGTCGCGGGTGGTCGGACAGGGCTTGCCGTCCTTGGCGGTACCCAGTGCCGGAATCCTCAGCTTGCCGGCCTTGTCGGCCGCATTCGCCGCGGTGAAGAAGGCGGGAGCGTTGCAGTAGGCGAACTGCCCGAACGGCTGGCCGCCCGGGGTGCCGCCGACGCACTTTCCGGCGGCGGTCTGCCCGGCCATGGTCAGGACGTTGCCGTTGAATCCGAACCAGATGCCAACGACGGCACCGGCCGGCAGGGCCGGAACGACGGGCGCGGCGGCAGGTTTGGTCCCCTTGTCCACCACGAGGGGGTTGTAGACGGACACCGTTCCGGTGGCCGGGTCGACCACGGTGGCCTGGACGAACGCCGACTGGTTGGCGTTGGCCTCGTGGCACGCCCCCTGGGCGGCGTTGGTGGCGGACAGGACGTACGGCGTGGCCAGACCCTTCGCGGTGAGCGGGTTGGCGGGCACCTTCAGGGTGCAGTTCATGTTGGGCTGGGCGGGCGGCGCGGACGTGGTGGCGGCGAAGGACACCCCCAGAGCGGCGGCGCCGGCGGTGAGCACGCTGCCCAGGCCGAGGCTGAGCGCCATCACCTTGCGGCTTCGGCCGCGGGCGCGATGGCGAAATGGATCGTGTTTCATGTCAGTACTCCTGGAGGAGGCACCGGCGCGGCTGATGCCTCGTCGGGGGAGGAAGGAGGGGGCGATCGCTGACAGGGGGAATCGCAATCGCGGTCGTTCTCCGGCGGCGGCCGGCCAAAACGGTTACGGGATGACGGTTCGGCAGATCGGCCGCTGGTGACATGGATGCTAGGAGATCCACGCGCTCGATGCTCCGTTCAGCGCCATTCCTAAACGACACATAAGGTTTTGCTCATTCAGGAGAGTGCTCACCCGGCCCGACGGGCACGGCCGGCATTTCCGACACACTTCCGGTGAGCCACTCCATGGCGACAAGGGCGTCGCAACCACCACCACATTGGCCCCGACCTGCGGTGTCCTGACCCAGCGAGCGCCTTTGCGGGCCACGGACGAGACTGAGCGAATCCTTAGCAGCCCCTTAAGGCATATGCCGTCATCGGGCCTTGACGTCGTTATGCCTATACGCTCGGCGGCGTACCACAGGCCGGAAACCTCCCGTCCTGTCCCGCAGTTGCCATCCAGGTCGCGGGCTCCCGCCGCCGTTCCCGAGGTGACGACTGGCGATCTATCCGCCGGGCCGGACACCGACCCGGTTTCAACCCATCGCGGTGCAACGGCCACGAACGGCACCTGCGATCACGAAGCCGACCCGCCGCAGTCGATTCCGCCAGGAGGTATGAAGATCACGACGACAGGCCTTCCCCAGCCCCAGCCGCTGCCCTTCAGCGGATACGAGAACACCTCTCACCCGCCGGATTCCTACGTCAGCCCGCCGTACGACGCTCAGTTCGGCATCTGACCCTCGTGAGATCGAACCCCAGATCAGACCCGGCATGGAATGGCATTTGATGCTCTGTTCATCCGTGTACTTCGGAGTGATTGCCGCGGTGTCTGCACGCCCGTTCTGCTGCCGGCGGATGAGGAGTCCCGTCGGCAGAGAGTCGAGAAGCCCTGCCGATGGAGACATTCGATGGAGACATGCGAGTATTTCGGGGCGGAAAGTCCTGGCGAGGTCACTCCGGACGTAACTGCCGGGGCGCTCTGGCCGCTCGCCCCGGCCGCCCCGGCCCGCACGCTGCTCGACACCCTCGTGGCGGCCGCCGAGGCCTGCCCGCACACCCCCGCGCTGGACGCCGGCGGCGAGGTGCTCGACTACCGCACGCTGCTGCACCAGGTCGCCGAGTTCGCCGGCCGGCTCGCCGCCGCGGGGATCGGCCGGGGCGACCGGGTCGGTGTGCGGGTGCCGTCCGGCACCGCCGACCTTTACCTCGCCATCCTCGCCGTGCTGCGGGTCGGCGCCGCGTACGTCCCGGTGGACGCCGACGACCCGGACGAGCGGGCCGAGATGATCTGGCAGGACGCCCAGGTCTGCGCGGTGCTCGGGGCCGGCCGCACCATCACGCCCAGCCCGCACGTCCGCCCCGGCGGGCAGCCGGCCTGGCCGTCGCCGGCCGACGACGCCTGGATCATCTTCACCTCCGGCACCACCGGCCGCCCCAAGGGCGTCGCCGTCACCCACCGCTCGGCGGCGGCCTTCGTGGACGCCGAGGCCCGGCTGTTCCTGCAGCGCCGGCCGCTCGGCCCGGGCGACCGGGTGCTGGCCGGCCTGTCCGTCGCCTTCGACGCCTCCTGCGAGGAGATGTGGCTGGCCTGGCGGCACGGCGCCTGCCTGGTGCCCGCGCCACGCTCGCTGGTCAAGGCCGGCACCGACCTCGGGCCCTGGCTGGTCGAGCGCGGCATCACCGTGGTCTCCACCGTGCCGACGCTGCTCGCGCTCTGGCCGGCGGAGTGCCTGGCCCAGGTCCGCCTGGTGATCGTCGGCGGCGAGGTCTGCCCGCCCGAGCTGGTCGAGCGGATCGCGGTGCCCGGCCGGGAGTTCTGGAACACCTACGGTCCGACCGAGACCACCGTGGTCGCCACCGCCGCGCAGATGCATCCCGGGCAGCCGGTGCGGATCGGCGCCCCGCTGGACGGCTGGGAGATCGCCGTGGTGGACGGCGAGGGTAAGCCGGTCGCCTGGTACGAGACCGGTGAGCTGGTGATCGGCGGCGTCGGCGCCGCCCGCTACCTGGACCCGGAGAAGGACGCACAGAAGTACGGCCACAGCCCCTACCTGCGCAGCCCGCGGGTCTACCGCACCGGTGACCTGGTGCGGGCCGAGCCGGAGGGCCTGGTCTTCGTCGGCCGCGCCGACGAGCAGATCAAGCTGGCCGGCCGTCGGATCGAGCTGGGCGAGGTGGACGCCGCGCTGCAGGCACTGCCGAGGGTACGGGCCGCCGCGGCGGCCGTGCGCAGGACCCCGGCCGGCGGCGAGGTGCTGGTCGGCTACCTGGTGCTGCACGACGGCGCCCCGTTCGACCCGGCCGCCGCCCGTTCGCTGCTGCTGGAGCGACTGCCGCAGTCGCTGGTACCGGTGCTCGGCGTGGTGGACCAGCTGCCCACCAAGACCTCCGGCAAGGTCGACCGGAGCGCCCTGCCCTGGCCGCTCGCGACCACCGGCCCGGCCGCCGCCGACGGCCCGCGCCCGACCGGTACGGCCGGCTGGCTGGCCGGGCAGTGGGAGGCGCTGCTGGGCACCCCGGCCGGCGCCGACGGCGACTTCTTCGCGCTCGGAGGCACCAGCCTGTCCGCCGCCAAGCTGGTCTCGGTGCTGCGCGAGCGGTACCCCGCCGTCTCGATCGCGGACCTCTACGCCCGCCCCGGCCTGCTCGACATGGCCGCCAGACTGGACGAGTTGGGCGGCCCGCCGCGCGAGCAGCGGACCGTCCGGCCGACCCCGCGCCGAGCCGCTCTGGTGCAGTTCCTGGTACTCGCCGTGCTGTACACGGTCAGCGGCCTGCGCTGGGTGCTCGGCCTCGCCGCGCTGGACAACCTGTCCGGCGGCACCCTGTTGCAGGCGCCGTACACCCCGTGGTGGCTGATCCTCACCGGCTGGGCGGTGCTGTCCAGCGCCCCCGGGCGGCTGGCGATCGGGGCCGGCACGGCCCGGCTGCTGACCACCGGGATGAAGCCCGGCAGCTATCCGCGCGGCGGCTCGGTGCACCTGCGGCTGTGGGCCGCCGAACGGACGGTCGCGATGTTCAACGTCGCGGTAGTGGCCGGTACCCCGTTGGCCCGCCACTACGCCCGAGCACTTGGCTGTGAGATCGGTGAAGACGTCCACATGCACGCGATGCCGCCGGTGAGCGGCCTCGGCCGGTTCGGCGCGGGCTGCTCGATCGAGCCCGAGGTCGACCTGGCCGGCTGGTGGCTGGACGGCGACCTGCTGCACCTGGGCGCGGTCGAGGTCGGAGAGGGCGCCCGGGTCGGCACCCGGTCCACCCTGATGCCGGGCGCCCGGGTCGGTGCCCGGGCCGACGTCGCCCCCGGCAGCTGCGTACTCGACCCGGTGCCGGCCGACGCGCACGTGCACGGCTCGCCGGCCCGCCCGGTCCCCGACGCCGCCCCTGCGGGTTCCGGCTGGCCTCGCCCCGAACATCACCGGTCCCGCCGCTGGGAACTCGCCTACAGCCTTGGCCTGTTCGGCTTCGGTCTGCTGCCGCCGGCCTCCGCGGCGCCGGCCCTGGCGCTCGCCTACCCGCTGTTGGACACCGACCGGACGCTGGGCTCCGCGCTGCTGCAGCTGATGCTGGTGACGCCGGTGCTGGTGGCGGTCTCGGTGAGCTGCTACGCGCTGCTGCTGGTGCTGCTGGTCCGGCTGTTCAGCCGGCCGATCAGGCCGGGGTACCACCCGGCGCACGGCCGGGTCGGCTGGTGCGTCTGGGTGGTCGCGCGGCTGATGGACACCGCGCGCGGCTCGCTCTTCCCGTTCTACGCCAGCCTGTTCACGCCGGTCTGGCTGCGGCTGCTGGGCGCGACGGTCGGGCGCCGGGTGGAGGCCTCGACGGTGCTCACGCTGCCCGGGCTGATGCGGGTGGATGACGGCGCGTTCCTCGCCGACGACACCCTGGTCGCACCGTTCGAGGTGCGCGGCGGCTGGCTGCGGCTCGGGGCGGCCCGGGTCGGCCGACGGGCCTTCGTGGGCAACTCCGGCATCGTCGCAGCCGGCCGCGAGCTGCCGGACAACGCGTTGGTCGGCGTGCTGGCCGACACGCCGCCGCACGCCACGCCGGGCTCGTCCTGGCTCGGCCGGCCGGGCATCGCGCTGCCCCGGGTCGCGGACACCGGCGACCCGAGCCGCACCTACGACCCGCCCCGGCGGCTGGTGCTGGCGCGGGCCGCGGTGGAGCTGTGCCGGTTCCTGCCGGTGGTGTGCAGCGCGCTGCTGGGCGACCTGACCTTCGCCGCCCTGCAGGACGTGATGGACACCGACGGCCTGGCGGCCGCCATCGCCTGCGGCGGTCCGGTGCTGCTCGGCGCCGGCATCGCCGCCTGCGTGACCACCACCCTGGTGAAGTGGCTGCTGCTGGGCCGGTTCCGGGCCGCCGAGCACCCGCTCTGGTCGACCTTCGTCTGGCGCAACGAGCTGTACGACACCTTCGTCGAGGAGCTCGCCATGCCGTGGCTGGGCTCGACCCTGATCGGCACGCCGTTCCTGAACATCTGGCTGCGCAGCCTGGGCGCCCGGATCGGCCGGGGTGTGTGGTGCGAGACGCACTGGCTGCCGGAGACCGACCTGGTGCGGGTGGACGACGGCGCCAGCGTCAACCGCGGGGTGGTGCTGCAGACGCACCTGTTCCACGACCGGGTGATGCGGCTGGACGAGGTGCGCCTGACCGAGGGCTCGTCGATCGGACCGCACTCGATCATCCTGCCGGGGGCCACCCTCGGGCCGGGCTCGTCGGTCGGCGCGGCCTCGCTGGTGATGCGCGGCGAGGAGGTGCCGCCGGCCACGCGCTGGCTCGGCAACCCGGTAGCCACCTGGTCGCAGACGCTCCCCGAAACCCCCGGGCACCGCAGCCGCGGAAGACACCGCGCGCCCAGGGCCGGACGGACAGCCCCGACGATGCCTCACCCGCCAGAGGCGGTGAACTCGGGACCGAGTACCTCGCAACGCTGAACGGCGGTCAGCAGAAGACCAAGGCAACACAGCACGGTCCACCGATCGGACACGCTTCGGTCCGGCACAGCCCCGTCGCCGGCCATGCGTCCCTGGTACCCCGGATCGGCGGCGGGTCGCCCCCCTCCCCGCCTCGCCCAACTTCCTTCCATTGACTTCCCGTTGGAGACCATGATGGACACCACCACCCACCCCGGCAGCCACCCCGTCGCGGGCCCGGACACGTCTGCCGTGCCCGATCTGCTGAGGGCCGTACACCTGGTCGATGTCGCCGCTCCCGGCATGGAGGGCCTGGCTCTGTGGCTGGCGGGCAGTGGCGCCGACGTCACCGGCAGCGTCCCCGAGGCCGACCGGGACAGCCCGGCGGTGGCCGCGCTGAGAGCTGCCGGCGTCCGGGTGCGGGTGGGCTTCAAGCCTGAGCACGTGCGCACCGACCGGACGGCCGTGGTGTGGTCGGGTGTCTTCGCCGGGGCACACCCCGAGCTCGACCGCGCCCAGGTGCTGCGGCTGCCGATTCTCGGCCGGGCCGTCGCGCTCACGGCCATCTGCGCCGAGGCGGGGTCCGAGGCGGTGGCGGTGGCGGGCAGTCACAGCACCGCGAGCGCGGCGGCCGCCCTGGCGGCCCTGCTGGATGACGGCCGGACGGGCTGGGTCCTGAACACCCCGGCCGGCGGCGGCAGCGCCGGCCACGCCGGGGACGGCCGTATCGTCGCGGACTTCTGCCCGGACACCGCCACCCACGAAGCCGCTCCGCCCGGCGCCTGGCAGCACCGCCCCGCACCGCACTTCCTCCACCACGGCCCCCACTTCGCCGCCGCGCTCATCCTGACCACCGGCGCGAACGCCCCGCACTACGAGGACAACATCGCCGGCCTCGACGCCGCCGAGCGCCTCGCCCGCCGCGCCGACACCGTCGTCCTGCCCACCTGGGACAACGGCGCGAAGATCCTGCGCGAGCGCCTGGGCGACCGGCCCGGACCGCATGTGGTCACCGTCGGCACCGACCCGGCCGACACCGTGTGGATCACGAGGCCCCGCTGGACCGGCGAGGACTTCCGCGTCACCCTCCGACACGAGGGGACGGACCACGCCTTCGTCCTCCCGGTCACCGGCCGCCACCACGCCCTGGCCGTGTGCGCCGCCATCGCCACCGCCCTGATCCTGGGCGAGGGCCCGCAGGTCATCGCCGAGCGAGCCGGCGCCTTCCGCGGCGTCGAGCGTTCGCTGGCCACGGTTGGCACGCAGTCCGGCATCACCGTGGTGGACTCCCGTGCCCGGCACCCTCGCGAGATCGCCCAGGACGTCACGGCCGCCCGGATGCTCACCGAGGGCTCGCTGGTCGTGGTCCTGGAGCCGGACGGCATCGCCCGCACCAGCGCGCACGCCGACGAGCTCGGCGCCGCTCTCGGCGATGCCGACCACGTGGTGCTGCTGCCGGTCAGCACCCCGCTTGCCGCCCACCTCACACCTGATCCGCTGGACGCTGTCGAGCATGCCGCCCTCCGGGCGCTCGGAGCAGGATCCGTCCACCGCGTCCGCTCCGGACCGTGCGAACCCGGCCCGGAGCAGCGGATCTTCGAGACAGCCGCCGAGGGCGACCTCGTGCTGGTCGTCGGGACCGACCAGGCGGAACGGCTCGGACCGAGGCTGCTGTTCCACCTCGCCGCCCTGGACGTACCGATCCCGCAGCAGCTGCGACCCGCCCGAACCACCCCGACGGAGAAGACGCCGTGACCTTCGGCACGCTGCCCAACCTCACCGGCGCCGAGCGCAGGCCGATCGTCCTGGTGGCTGCCGGCGCGAGCCACGACCAGATCGCCGCCGACCGCGAGACGCGGTTGAGGGGGCGTCCCTCGCTCCAGGACCCGAGGAGCGCCCGGAGCGCACCGGCCAGCAGGCCCCAGACACAATCCCGTGAGCGACGTCTCCGCTCCTCGAAGGGCGGGCCGCCGAGCGCTGACCGCCGGGCCGCCCGGCGCGGCCCGTCCGCCCAGCACGCGAGCGACGCCCGACCGCACGCCGCTCGCGCCCGGGACGGTGCGGAGCGCGGTACCGGCCGGTTCTGGCGAGCGATAACCTTGGGTGCCCGGGGGAGCGGACCGGCTGACCCGAGGGGACGAAGAGTGGCGCAAGGCGGACGGTGGCCGGTCCTGATCGGGCGGCAGCGGGAGACGGAGCTGCTGACCGCGGCCCTGGTCCAGGCCGTGGACGGCGCCAGCGGTTCCACGGTGCTGCTGCGCGGTGACGCGGGCGTCGGAAAGAGCACGCTGCTGGCCTGGGTGGAGCGGGCGGCGCGCGAGCGCGGATTCACCGTCCTGCGCTCGGTCGGCGCCGAGACGGAGACCGACCTCGCGTTCGGAGCCCTCCACCAGGCCTTCTGGTCGCCACTCCAGCGGTCCGGCGCCCTGTCCGCGCACCAGCGGGAGGCTCTGGAAAGCGCGCTCGGCGTCCGCTCCGGAACCCCGAGCGGCTTCGCCGTCGGCGCCGCCGCCCTGGCGCTGCTGGAGGAGGCGGTACGGACCGCCCCCGTGCTGCTGCTCCTGGACGACCTGCACTGGATCGACTCGTCGAGCGCGACCGTCTTCGACTTCCTCCACCGGCGCTGCGCCGAACTGCCGGTGGTCATCGTCGGCGCCACCCGCCCGGACGGGCCGGCCGCCCAGACGTGGTCGGCCGAAGCCGCCGACGTGCGGGCCCTGCCCCGGACGGAGGCGGCCCTGCTGCTGGGCACCTGCTACCCCGAACTCGCGGCGCCCGCCCGGGACCGGGTGTTGACGGAGGCGGCCGGGAACCCCCTGGCGCTGGTGGAACTGCCGCGTCAACTGGCGGACGCCCAGCAGCGGGGAACCGCACCGCTGCCCGAACAACTCCCCCTGGGGCGGAAGTTGGAGCGGATGTTCGCCGAACGGCTGGACAAGGTGACGCCCGAGGTCGGTCACCTCCTCCTGCTCGGCGCACTCGCCACCGGCCCGGACTTCAGCAGCGGCGAGTGGCTGCGCGCCCTCGCGGACGAGAATGCGCGGGAGATCCTCGAACGCATCGAGGCGGACGGCCTGGCCCGGCTCGACCCGGCCGGACAGCTGGTGTTCCGGCACCCGCTGGTCCGGACCGCCGTCGTCTCCGCAGCCTCCGACACCGAGCGCCGAGAGGCGCACCGCGCCCTGTCCGAATCCCTCGCGCCGGACGACCCGAGGCGCCTGGTGCACGAGGCGTCCGCCGCGCTGCTGCCCGACGGGGACCTCGCGCACCGCCTCCAGGAGGCCGGCCGCGACCTCGCCCGCCGAGGCGGCGACGCGGAGGGCGCGCTCCTGCTCGAACGCGCTGCCGTCCTCAGCCCGAGCTCCTGCGACCGCGCCCGCCGGCTCACCTGGGCCGCGGTGATGGCGGCCCGCGGCGGGCAGCTCCGGCACGCCGCGGCCCTGGTGGCGGAACTGCGGGCCAGCACCGTGCCGCAGGACGTCGCCCCGCTGTTCGCGTACGCGGTGGTCTACGCGGACCAGAGCCACCACATCGACTTCGAGTCCTCCGCCAAACTGCTGCCCGCAGCTCTCGACGCGCTGACCGCACCGGGCGCGGACACCTTCGGAGGGCTGGTCGAACAGGCCTACTTCAAACTGCTCCTGGCGGCCACCTACACGGACGACCCCTGGGCCTGGCGCGCCCTGGAGCGACACCGGGGGAGCGTCTCCGAGGCGGGTCGGCTGTGCCTGCAGGCCTGGACGGACCCGGGCCCGGACGCGGCCGCCGCGCTGCGGGTGGTGGCCGAGCAGCTGACCGAGGAGCAGGAGGCCGGTGCGGCCTGGCTCCTGCTGTGGACGGCCTCGGCGCTCGACTGCCCCGAGGGCGACCTGTGGCAGCGCTTCACCGGGCTGCACGGCTACGCCACCCAGGGCTCGATCGCGAAGGCCAAGTGCCACCAGGACTTCCTGCTCGGACACTGGGACCAGGCACCCGTCTGCCTGCGTGAGGCCGAGATCGCGGACGAACTCGGCTACCACACCAATGCCCTGATGTTCCGTCAGCACTATGCCCACTTCCTGGCCGGCCGGGGCGACGAGGCCGGACTGCGGGAGATCGAACAGGCCGTCCGGCCCACCGCCACCCGCGCCCGGATGCGGTACGTCCTCGACCGCCTCACCCACCTGCGCGGCCTGGCCGCGCTCGCCCACCAGCGCTACGAGGAGGCGTACGCGCACTTCTGCGAGCTCACTCCGCCCGGGCGCCTGCCCGGCGGTCCGCCCTGGCACCACGCGCTGGTCTTCGACCTGGTGGCGGCCGCCGTGCGCACCGGCCGGCACGAGGAGGCGCG
Organism: Kitasatospora sp. NPDC004669; assembly: GCF_040609455.1. Lineage (NCBI taxonomy): Bacteria > Bacillati > Actinomycetota > Actinomycetes > Kitasatosporales > Streptomycetaceae > Kitasatospora > Kitasatospora sp. NPDC004669. Next base: position 1,916 of record NZ_JBEXKB010000020.1, on the reverse strand, counting down.
AGCCCACCTCGCGGCCGGGCGCGCGGCCCGCTCCGCGGACATTTCAGGCCGGCACGCCTTCCTCTTCGCGGCCGCCACCGCCCTGGCCGCCGAGGACGACGAGACCGACGAGGCCTACCGCGCCGCGTACGCCGTACCCGGCGCCGAGCAGTGGGCGTTCGACCTCGCCCGACTGCGGCTCGCCCACGGCGCGTGGCTGCGCCGGCGCCACCGCCCCGGGGCCCGGGAGGTGCTGCGCGTGGCCCACCACGTGTTCCGCCGCCTCCAGGCGTCACCCTGGGCCCAGCACTGCGAGGAGGAACTGCGGGCCGCGGGCGACTTCGTGGCCCCGCCGCCGGACGGGACGGCCGCAGAGCCGTCCGGCCTGACCGGTCAGGAACTGCGTATAGCCCGGCTGGCTGCGACCGGCCTCACCAACAAGGAGATCGGTCGGCAGCTCCAGCTGTCGCCCCGCACCGTCGGGGCCCACCTCTACAAGATCTTCCCGAAGCTCGGAATCACCTCGCGGGCCGCGCTCGCCCACGCCCTCGACGGCACCTGACCTGCCGCGACGCCCCATCTCCCGCCCCGGGGCCCACCGCCCGGACACGACAGTCAGATGACCTAACGCCCCGCGGAGCCCGAGCCCCAGGCTGAGGGTGCAGGACTTCGGCGGAAGGGCGGTCAGATGGGCGTGCGGGTGACAACCGGGTCGGTCGCGGACGAGGAGAAGGCGGGCTTCTGGAGCGGGGCCGTGTCGCGGACTCTGGTGCCGATCGAGGTGCGCCCGCTCACCGGGCTGCCGTTCGACGGGCTGGTGGAGTCGCACCGGCTCGGGTACGTGCGGATCTCCACACTGGAGGCGGACGCCGCCCGGCTCTCGCGGACGGCGGCGCTGATCGCCCGGGCGCCGCTGAGCGAACCGCAGGTCGGGGTCGGCGTCCAGGTGTCGGGCCGGGCCGTCCTGGAGCAGGACGGGCGCCGCGCCGAGGTGCCGCCGGGCGGGCTCGTCCTGTACGACACGGCGCGCCCGTACGCCGTCGACTACCCGGAGCGGTTCCGCACCCACCTGTTCCACCTGCCGCGCCGTTTGCTGGGTGTGCCGGAGCGCGACCTGCGGCACGCGTCGGCGACGGCCGTCGGCCCCGCGGAGGGGTGCGGACCCGTGCTCCTGCCGTTCCTCGGTGTCCTGGCCGCCTCCGCGCACTCCTACCCGGCCCGGGTCGGCGACCGGCTGGCAGGCAGCGTCGCCGACCTGTTCAGCGCACTGATCGCCCAGCTCGTCCTGGCCCGGGCGGCGGACGAGCCGGGCACCCCGAACGCGCACCTGGTCGGCAGGGTGCGGGAGTACATCGACCGGCACCTGGGCGATCCGGAACTGTCGCCCGAGAGGATCGCGCGAGCCCACCACATCTCCGTGCGCTACCTGCACCGGCTGTTCGAGGGCGAGGAGGTGACGGTGAGCCGGTTGATCCAGCAGCTCCGGCTGGACGCGTGCGCCCGAGAGCTGGGCCGCCGCGGCCGTACCGGGCCGACCGTGTCGGCCGTCGCCCAGCGGTGGGGCTTCGTCAATCCGGCGCACTTCAGCCGGACCTTCCGGGCCGCCTACGGCGTCCCGCCGCGTGAGTGGCGCTCGCTCCGGAACGACGATGCCGACTGACGAACCGCCGAACCACCGAACCGCCCGCAGAAGGGCACGACGGCCGGGCGATCGCCGCCGTTGCGCACACGGCGCCGCAGTGCCCGTCGACCGGGGCCAGGAGCGAGGAGTCGCCAGACCTCTCCCCCTGTCCGACACGAGGACGGCCCCTCCGGCACCACGACGGAGTGGCCGGCCCTGCCCTGCGGACCGACCCCCGGCCGGCCCGCCCGACATCGTGGAGCCGGACCGGCCGGACCGGCCGGACCGGCCGGACCGGCCGGACCGGCCGGACCGG
>NZ_JBEXKB010000019.1:0-144087 GCF_040609455.1 Kitasatospora sp. NPDC004669 | reverse complement strand
TGAGCGTGGCGATCGGGATCTTCACCTGCCCGGTGGAGCCGGTGAGGCCTGCGGTGAGGTGCCAGTTGGCGCGCGCGCCCAGGTCGAAACCGACCTTGGCCTGTTCGGGGGCGAGGATGCCGTGGGTGCCCTGGTAGGAGAACATGACGCTCGGGTCGAGTTCGAGCGAGCCGGTGAGCGAGGCCTTCGCACCGCCGGGCAGCGGGACGGTGGCATTCGCGTCCAACTGCAGGACGGCGGAGGCCGAACCCTCGCCGCCGCCGGGCTTCGGGACGTAGGACGCCTTGAGGTCCTTGACCTTCGGGGTGACCTGGATCTTGTGCGGGTCCAGGGCGCTCTTGATGTTGGCCCAGGCCGACCCGAGCAGCTCGGATATGGAGGCCGGGCGCGTGCTGACCGCGAGCTTCCCGTCACCCGCCGGCTTGACGTCGGTGATCGCCAGCAGCGCGCCGTGCGGCGCGACGGCCGACGGAGGGCTGTCGATCACCTGCCCCACCTGGACGGCGGCGGTGGCCGCCGCCGTGGCGGCAGGGCTCGGGGTGCCCTTGCCAGTGTCGGCCACGGCGAGAACGGCCTTGCCGGTCCCCTTGTCGTAGGCGTCCAGCTTGAGGTCGGGAGCACCCGCCACCACGGCGGGCGTCCCGGACGGGGACGGTACGGCGGACGCCTTCGCCGTGCCAAAAGCAGCCGCCGCGGCCGACGGCACCGTGGACGGGGACGCAGCAGCAGACGCCTTCGCTGTGCCAGAAGCGGCCGCCGCGGCCGACGGCCCCGTGGACGGGGCGACCAGGGTGACCTTCTGGCTACCGGCGGCGGCCTCAGGCAGGACCTCGCCGGTCGGGCTGGGCACAGCAAAGACAGACGCGGAGGCGGGGCCGGCCGACTGGGCAGTCGGCGTCGACGGGTCACAGGCGCTGAGCGCGAGCACCACGGATGCGGCGAGCGCGGACAGCCGGAGGGTGCGCATGAACATGCAGAGGGGCACCTTCGACGTAGGTGGTCAGGGGGACGGGCAGGCCTGCGCTCCGCATGTTACTGACAAGTTGTCAGCAACGGCTAACTTCAGCTCAGGGGAAGCTCAATTGCGGACGGCCCACTACCAGCCGAAGCGCACCTGCCCGGTGCCGTACGCGTGCCGGTCGTCAACACGGAACGGCGGCCAGCGGCATCAAGCCACAGCGCCCACCCACGTGACGGCCCCATCCGCCCGAATGCGACATCCGTGGAATACGTGCTCGTTACCAACCTGACCGGCCCAAAGCTGCAGGCCGCCACTGAGTAGTGGCGGCCTGCAGCTTCGGTGAACCTCGCCCCCATCAGTCGCTGACTGCTGGGGCGAAGTAGTCGCGAAGCATGATGGTGGTCCAGTCGGCCTGGCGGTGCTCTCCGCGCGGCCCCATCTCGGCAAACCACGGCTTCACGTCCAGGACCGGGGTGCCGTCCACCGCGTCGAGGTCTTCGACGTAGAGGTTCAGGCCGTCGACCTTGATCAGGCGGCAGTGCGACACCCCGAGCCAGTTCAGGCGTCGCATATTGCGGTGACCGAAGATGCCGACCTCCGGCCAGTCCGGGTTGTCCCGGGGCCGACGGGCGCCGAGGTTCAGATCGGTCGGGTCGGTGAGGTGGAACCGGAAGGCGACCTCCAGGTGAGAGAAGTCCTCCAGGCCCTTGGTCGCGTCGGGCGTGAAGAGGGATCCGTCGAGCCGGATGATCGCCCGGGTGCCGCCCCAGAAGTCGTCGGTGGGTTCGGTCCGGCCGCCGACCACGTGGCCGAGGGCCTCGACCTCGAATGTCTCACGGTCTGCCATCAGTGACTCCTCATCAGGCTGTTTCGGACAGGTACGCGGCAGCGCGTGCGTCGATCTCGCTGACGGTCGAGGCGCCGCGTCGGCGGTAAGGGGAGAGCAGGGCGCGCATGTCGGCGGCGGCCTGCCGGGTGCGGCCGGACCGTACGCCGTCCATGGCGTCGAGCGCCTGCGACCAAGTGGCGCAGGCGCGGTCGATGTTGTTCATCTGCGCGTACACGGAGCCGAGGTATCCCAGCGTCACCGCGTGGGTGCGGGTGAACTTCGTCGTCTTGCGGGTGCGGACGCTGTGGTGGAACTCGCGGACGGAGCCGTCGAGGTCTCCTATGTCGCGCAGGGCACACGCGGTCTCGTGGGCCAGGCTGGCCTCGCCGAAGAAGAACACCCGGTCCGGCTCTGCGATGCCGTCGCTGGCGGCAGACAGGTCGTCCTCTGCCCGCAGCAGCGCCTTGGCGGCGGAGTTCTTGCGGCCCGCGGCGGCCAGGCTCCGAGCGTGGACGACGCCCAGGAGAGCGCGTTCCCGTGGGGAGGCGAGCGTGTACCGGTCGCCGTCGACGGACGCGGCGGCCAGGGTCAGCGCTTGCTGGTGGTGCCCAAGGTCGATCGCCTGGTGCGCCATCGCTCGCAGCACGTGGGCGGCCATGGGTGGGTCGCCGGCCTCGGCCGCCAGTTTCACGGCTTCGGTGAAGTACCGCTGCGCGGTCGCGTGTCGACCGCTGTCGAACGCCATCCAGCCTGCCAGGTAGGCGAGTTCGCTGGCGGAGGAGAAGAGGTCACGACGAACGCGCTCGTCGGCGAACTTCCCGCGAAGGTAGGCGGTGACGTCGGTGGTCAGGTACTGCACCACGGACGTCCAGGCGTGGGCGCCGCCACGCCGTTGGTCCACCTGGGAGAACAGAGTGGTCATGTCCCGGACGGCGGCGAGGTCTCCGGGGCCGACCCGTCGGGTTGCGGCCGAGCTGCGCGCGCTGCCCCGCTCGGACATGCGGCTCCACCAGTCCTCGCCGGGTAGCGAGAGGGCGCCCACCGAGTAGACCGCCATCCCCAGCGCCCGCCTGCGTTCCACGTCCACGTCGGTTCTCCCGAGTTCGGCCAGCGCGCCCAGCGTATCGGCGTCCCAGTCGGGAACTTGGGGTGAGGGGGCGATCAGGCCGATCTCTTCCAGGGGCACGACGCGGCCGCCCAGCGCACGGCCCAGCGCCTCGGCCAGGAACAGCCCGACGTTCCCGGACGGCTGGCCGCCGTTCTTCCAGTGCGTGATGCTCGACTTGTTGGTCTCCGGGAACTCGTCGTGCTCTGCCGCAACCCGCTTGACCAGGCGCGCGATCGCATCACCCGAGAGCTTCGTCTCGTCGATGAGCGCCCGCAGCTTCTCGTTCGGTTCCTTCGCGGACGCCAACGCCCACCTGCCTGACTGGCCGTTAAACCGCTTAAACCGCATTGCGTGTCCAACACCGTACTCCTGGTAGCGGTTGGGCGGTTCACTAACTGACATGCCGCTCCGCAGGGTGCAGCCGACACCGGCAGGGAGCCCGCGGCGCGGCTGTCTGCGGCAGCTCGGTCGTTGCGTCCCTCGACGCCGACGGGCAGCCGCGCCAGTTCGCGAACCCGGAGAGGTTGATGACGACTGCCGACCGCACACAGCACCCGTGGAGACTCAACGGCTCCTCCACGCTGGTGGACCCCAACCCCTCGGCCCCGCGCCGGTCTGCGAGTTCGACGGCCGGGAGCACCATGGCGGCCAACAACCGCATGCTGCTGGACGAGCACCGCAGCGAGAACGGGCAGTGCGTGCGGTGCGGGAGCCCGTGGCCCTGCGACGTGACCAGGGGCATCAGGTCCGGGGGTGCGACGTGAACACCGTGGACCTCTGCATCCAGGCCGGCGACCGGGCTGCGGTCTTCGTTCCGGACCGGGAACGCGCCCGAAGGCGCGCCCAGGTCTTGCGTCAGCTCGCCCTTGGACGACGTCGCCGCAAGCAGTACCGGGAGTCGGCGGCGTGAAGAACGAGAACTCCCCGGACTTCAAGCTCCCCGCCGAACGGCGCCAGGGCCTGTACATCCGGACCTTCAGGGTCGCGGCCGACGGCACCCGTTACGACGACTCCGGAGTCGTCCTCGTCGACTCGGAACCCGACGTGGCGGCCTACCACGCATCCGCGACCTGGCCCATCTGCAAGTGCCCGCAGCACCGCGAGGGCTGATCAACCACCGAGCAGAGGAGCTCCCTTGTCCCTCGAACAGCTTTCAGGAAAGACCGTGCTGGTCACCGGAGCGGGCGGCCTCATCGGCAGCCGCATCACTTCCCAGCTCCGCCGGCTCGGCGCCCGCCCCATCTCGGTGTGCAGGCTCGACGCCTACCCGCCGGAGGTCTACCGCGACCGGTTCGGCATCAACACCACCGAGCCGGACTTCATCGTCGGCGACATCGCCGGCCCGGAGCTGATGAGCGAGGCGATCTCCGGCTGCGACTACGTGATCCACGCCGCCGCCCTGGCCGACGTCGCCGCCTGCACGCGCCGCCCGCTCGATGCCATCGATACCAACATCATCGGCACCCAGCGCGTGCTCGACGCCGTGGCCGCCTCGGACCAGGTGCAGCGGATGGTGTTCGTCTCCTCCGCCAGCGTCTACGGCAACGGCAACGGCACCTCGCCGGAGCCCGTGCACGACCACGTGCCCGCGCAGTTCACCGAAGGCGCGGCCGTCTCCCCGGTTTCGGTGTACGGGAACAGCAAGGTCTGGGGCGAGTACCAGACCGCCGCCGTGCTCGGCGGCGTCGGCACTTCGTACGCCGTAGTGCGGTACTTCTCCGTCTACGGCGAGCCGCAGGTCGTCAAGGAGAACAGCCACTCGTGGGTGGTCGCCTGGTTCGCCATGCGGGCCGCGCTCGGGCTGCCGCTGCACCTCAACGGCGGCGGCCACCAGATCCGCGACCTGGTCCACGTGGACGACATCGCCACCGGCACCCTGTACGCGCTGGTCGCGCCCCGCGCGCACAACGAGACGGTCAACATCGGCACGGGCACCGGCACGTCGATCTGGCAGGTCGCCGAACTGGTCCGCGCCCACTACCCCGACACGCAGCTCGTCGAGACGCCGATGCCACCCGGTGACCCCGAAGGCGGGTACGCCTCCGTCGAACGGATGGAGGAGCTGCTGGGCTGGCGGCCGACCACCAGCATCGAGGAGGGCGTCGCCCGGTACGTGGCCTGGCTGCGGGCGAACCCCAGCGCGATCCCGGAATGGATGCCCCGAGCCGCTGCGGCCTAGATGATCGGGGGCCGGCCGAGCCGGGTCATGGTCCACACCGTGCGCCAGCGCATCGGCTTGCGCCGACCGCACGGTGTGCGCCAGCCCTCGACGAAGCCCGCGAACCACGCCTTCAGACCGGCCATGTCCCGGGTGCGGGCGATGGTGAGCGCCACCCACACGCCGAGGTAGACCGGTACCAGCACAGCGGGCAGGTGCCGGCGCGCGAGGTACACGCGGTTGCGGGCGTTCACCCGGTAGAAGAAGGAGTGCCGGGTCGGGCTGGTCCGCGGGTGCTGCAGCAGCAACTCCGGCGCGTACAGCACCCGCCAGCCCGCGTCGAGTGCCCGCCAGGCCATGTCGGTCTCCTCGTGTGCGAAGAAGAAGGCGTCCGGCCAGTCGCCGACCTGCTGCAGCATCTTCGTCGACAGCGCGTGGCCGCCGCCGAGGAAGCTGGTCACCTCTCCGCCGTGCATCGGGTCGCCGGCCCGCAGCCGGGGGACGTGGCGGCGCTGGGTGAGCCCGGTCTCGTCGGCGATCCGGAAGCTGACGATGCCCAGCCGGGGGTCGGCCTCGTAGAGGGCCTCGATCCTCGCGAAAACGTCGTCGGCGACCAGCAGACCGTCGTCGTCCAGGTCGATCACCACGTCCACGTCGCGCAGATGCTCCAGCGCCACGTTCCGGCCGCCAGTCACCCCGAGGTTCTCGGCCAGCTCGACGCCCTCCACCCACGCCGGTAGCTCCGGCAGGGGGCAACCCTGGGCAACCACCACGACCCTCGCGGCCGGGACGGTCTGCATCTTCACCGAGGCCAGCAGCTCGGCCAGTTCCTTCGGCCGCGTGCCCATGGTCAGGACCGCCACGCCCAGCTCGACGCCCACCGAACCCATCCCTTCGAGGAAGCAGACATGACCTCACGAACGCACCGCTCGGGCGCCGCGTCGCTCAGAGAACTCGCCGAGAACCGGATGCTTCCGGACCACCAGGTCATGGACCGGTCCACACTGAACTGGATCGCCGGGAGGCGGCCCGAGGTCTCCGCCGCGCCGCCCACCCTGCCACACCTGCCGCTCATGCTGGTACCGGACGTCACCTGGTTCGCGGAGCCCCGGTGTGCCGACTCCATCCACGGCGTCCGGCACAACGCCCGCGTCTCGCTGCTCTCGTCGATCCTTGCCCAGGAGTACGGACTCGACCGCGACCACAGAGCCGCGCTGTGCGCCGCTGCAGCCGTTCACGACTGCCAGCGCCGTAACGACCGGGACGACCCCGGCCACGGCCGGCGGGCAGCGGCCTGGTTCACCCGCAACCAGGCCGCCGTCACCGGCCTGGTCGGCCGGGAGCTGCCGCAGGCCGTCCTCGCGCAGGCCGCCACTGCCATCAGCCTCCACGACGTGCCGTACGAGCGCTTCACCGTGCAGCAGAACCGCGTCTACCAGCGAGCGCCGCACCTGATCGACCTGCTCAAGGCCGCCGACTGCCTGGACCGCTACCGGCTCCCCCTCGTCCGCTGGTGGCCCGACCCGTCCCAACTGCGGCTCGTGCCGCCCGGCTGGCTCCACGCCATCGCCCACGCCCTGATCGTCCGCAGCGAACAGGCCCGCCTCGACGGCGCCAGCAACCACGGGGCGCTCATCCACGCCCGCCAGATCATCGACCCCGCGCAGTAGGAGGCCAGCCCATGCACGCCGAGTGGGACAACGCCCACACCGACCACACCACCACCCCCACCCACCCCGGACCCGCCGGCCTCACCGAGACCGAAGCCGACTGGCGATCCCGCCTCGAACACCAGACCCCCAACGGCTGGCTCTTACGCGGCAACGCCATGACCGAGACCCTGACCTCCGGCCGCCCCATCCACCTGATGCACACCACCGTCGCGCTCGACGCCATCCGCGCCAGCGGACACCTCTACGCCTCCACTGGCTGCCTCGTGGCCGCCCTCTACTGCGCGCCCCTCACGCCGGAGCCGGCCGGCCTGCGCCCCCACAACCTCGGCTCGTACCTCCTGGAGACCAAGAAACACACCCGCACCCTCGTCTTCGAGATCACCCCCGACGCCCCGATCCCGCCCAAGGGCATCGACTACCTCCGCCTCGGCGTCATCCACCTGCGGACCTACCTCACCCACCGCAGTTTCCTCACCGACCACGAGGACGTCCAGCTCCGCCAAACGGTCCTGCGACGCATCCAGGCCGCGGCGCCCTTCCTCGACACCGCCCTCGCCAACGCCACCGGAACACCAACGCCGGACGTCGACTTCATCGACCAGCTCGCCGCCACCGTGCCAGCCCTCCCGTTCCTCGGCTACCTCTACTTCGAGGTGCTACCCGAATACCTGATGCTCCACTCCACCAGCTACGAGACCAAGGCGTACGCCCAGCTTGGAGAGATGAACAACCGCCTCTACAAGCAGCTCGCCTTCACCGCGGTCCAGGGCATGGACAAACTCTTCGACCTATCCCGCTTCAACCCAGGACACGACCGCCTCCTCGACCTCGTCGGCCAGATCGAGACCGGCCTCACCGCCGGAGTCGCTCAGTACGTGCGGGAACGCCTGTCGCATCTGTTCGCTGCTGTAGCGCTCGCCCCGAACCAGGACGCGACATCCTTCTCCTTCCACCGCTCGGAGTTCGACGCTCTCGCCGAAACAGCGCCGGGACTGATGGGGCAGCTTGTCTTCCGCGAACTGCGGGTCATCGACCGCTACCCGCAGCTCTACCTCGCCTTCGAACAGGCCAAGGCCCTGGAAGCATGGGCCTACTGGAACACCGAGGGCATCCCGGTGCCCTTCAACGGCACCTTCCCGAAGGGCGAGATCGGGATCAACCCGGCTTACCCACGCGCCAAATGCACAGTGTGGGTCGCCGACACTTGCGAGCGAGGACTCTTGCACCCGGTCGAACAGCTCGACGTGAGCTTCCTTCCCCGGCTTGCTGAGCTCTCCCTGACCGCCATGCGCAGGGACCAGACGGGGAAGGCAGCCGGACACCGTCAGAGCATCTCCGCGTAGGTAAGGCCCGAGGCGGTTCCGTCGGCAAGTTCTTGCAGGGAACCGCCTATCAGCCTCCGCCAGGTGAACTGGGGGTGGCAATGCGTCGGTTTGCAAGCGCCACGTGATGAGCAGGATCGCCGTGCTCCCGTGCCGCATGTTCTCGCGAGAGGTGCCCTTTGAAGCCACCACGCGGCAAGTCACGTTCCGCAAAGCCAACCAACCAGCCGGGCGAAGACGCCCTCCGTCGTCTGATCGCGAAGGCACCGGCAGAGCAGCGCAAGCTCCCGGACGGCCGCACTACAGAGACACTCCTGATCGACATGGTCCGCGAGTGGGGCGAGATCGGCGGCGGCTATGTCCGGTGCGAGATGATCGGAGGTCGGTGGGTTCATCTGTCCGATGACTCGTGCGTCATTGGTGATTACCGCACGATGGGCCTGAGCACGGACATGTGTGCGGTCAGTAACCACGCCGCCGCTCGGGTGTTCGCGTCTGGCTATCAGGGCCTGGTCCCTGGTAACGCACCGCCGGTGAGTCTTTGGATCGGGACCACAACACTGGACGACGCAATCCCCGTGATGTTCGCAGTCCTTGACCGCGAACTGACCGGCAACGTTGCGTGCCTTGACTGGTACCTGCGAGCTCCATGTTCACCGGGGCTCTGCCTTCATCACCCAGCCAGCGACGAAGCCCCCTTCTGTGGCTCGACCAGTTGTGCGGACGCCGCTCCGGACAGCATGTGTGACTGCACCTGTGGGGGCAGGAACCACGGCCTCGGCAGAGGCGCGCTCCGTCCTCCACGACCCGAGCGGCCCGATTGGTCCTCGATACCGGTGCCCAGATGGCAGCCGGGCTTTGGCACCGTAGAGGTAGACCCCACGGACCGACGGGTCGCCGGGCGCGATCCCTTCAGCCGACATGGCACGCGCGTACGTCCACCCTCGGCGGCATGGACCAGCCCAGCGGAAGGAGCCTCGGCAGACCGTGTCTGACCAACTGCTTAGTCTCACGTGGTTGTTCACCGTCGTCCAGCACCGTTCATGGCCCAGCCAGCGAGTCGCCCCGCCGCGGGTCAGGACGCTGCCTTCTCCTGCATGGGCGCCGGTAACGTCCGAGGTACGGCCCCGGGAGGCGACCGCCGTTCGGAGGCTGTGAATGTGGGGAAAAGTCTGCGACAGGTCCGCCAACTGCCACACACTTGATCGCGACGTTTCCAAGGGGAGGGTTCATGGAGCAAAGCGGGACCGAACTGGCCGAGGCGCTCAAGGCTGTACGAGCAGGTCTTGCGGCTGCCCAGCAGGAAGGGGACGGAGCCGCGATCCGGTTCACGGTCAAAGAGGTGACCTTGGACCTGGGGATCGAGCTTCGGGCCAGTGGGGCGGCATCGGGCGGCGTGAAGGCGTTCGTCGTCTCCACGGACGCGAAGGGCGAGTGGTCGAAGTCCCGGACGCACCGGTTGACGGTGAATCTTGAGGTCGACGGCGCGGACCATACGCTGATCAGCGGCCATGCGTCCGACTTCGGAGACACGGTCGGCGAGAGCTTGTTCAAGTAGTTGGGGCGGGCGGTGGGGCCTGCAAGCTGGTCGCGGGCCGTGGAGATTCTCGGTGTCAACGGTGGGTGCGGATCGGGAACCTTGATCGCTCCCGGTCTGGTGCTGACAGCGCTGCACGTCGTCACGGAGGCTGATGGGGGCCCGCCAGCGATCGGTAGACAAGTGCAGGTGCGGGTACTGCGCGACCGGCAGGTGCATCCGGTGGACGTCGTGTGGGTCGGCGACCGGGATCTGGATGCGGTGCTCCTACGTGGTGACCCCGGCCAGCTGGGCCAGGACCTAGCGCCAGTTAGATGGGGCGAACTGACGTGTTCGAGCCCCGCAGTCCAACCGGAGTGCTTGGCTGTCGGATTCCCTCGGGCAATGCGGCATACCACAGTTCGTCCGGACGGTAGCCGCACCGTGGTGCACGACAATCGGCAGGTCGTCGGTCGCGTCAGTGCGGTGACAGGGCTGAACGCAGCAAAGTACGACGTCGATGTCTCTAATGCCCTACCGGACCATGTGAACGGGAAAAGCGGCTGGAGCGGCCTGTCGGGCGCGGGGCTGTTCTGCCACGAGATCCTCATCGGCGTGGTAGCGGCTGTATCCGAAAACTGGGGAGGCCGAACGCTATGGGCCCTGCCAGTTCGGCGCCTGCTCGCACTTGCCGACTTCACAACCGTGGTGACCGCTCATACGGGTATCGCGGTGCAGTTAGAGTCTGCCGACCAAAGCCCTCTTTTCCACGACCCGCCGGTCCCCCGCCTATCGCCTTCCTATCTGCTCTCACCGCAGGCCGAAGTCGTGCCGTTCACAGGAATGGAGGAGGAGATCGCCAACCTCACGTCCTGGTGCACCAGTCGGCGCGTGGTGGATGTAGCCGTGGTCTTCGGCCCTGGAGGCGTGGGAAAGACCAGACTGGCCACCGAGCTGGTACGGCGCATGACCCAGCGGGGCTCCTCGTGGACGGCGGGGTTTCTGTCCGATGTACAGCGGGCTGGCGGGCTACTGGAATCGCTGACGACGAACATCCGGCCGCTGTTGCTGGTCCTCGACTACGCCGAGACCCGCGTGGACCAGGTCGAGCAGGTATTGCACCTGTTCAGCGGTGCACGTCATGCCCACGACCCGGTCCGGGTACTGCTGCTGGCCAGACCCGCGCAACGTTGGTGGACGGACCTCCTCATGGAGTGGCAAGGCTCCACGGTGATGGGCCAGGGCACCGTGGTGCGGCTGACTCCACCAGCGGTGAACCAACGCGCCGACACCACACGGAAACTCGAGATCGCCACCCGCGCCTTCCGCGAACGTATCGCGCACCTTGCCGCTCTCGATGGCCCGCTGACAGAAGACGACGAGTCCAGCCCGGCCCATGAATCTCAGTACACCGACCATCCGGTGGGTCCGCCCGACGATCTTGTCGTATCCATTCACATTGCCGCCCTCGCGAAGGTGCTGGACAACACTGATGTTCTCCCCGCCGCCGACACCATCCGGCCGGTCGATGTCCTGCTGGCTCACGAGAGCCGCTACTGGCGGCACAGCGTTCGCTCACACGGTCTCGAGGACCTCTTCCTCAACCAGAGGGACCTGCTACGTCAACTCGTCGCTGTACAACGCATCGTCGGGGCTGAGCAACGCCGGGACGCGCTGAACGCCGTCGTTGCGGCCTTCCGCTTCCACGACCGCGATTTCGATACTCCACAGCTCCCGGACCGCGAGATTACGCGTCGCGTTGAGCAGATGCTTGCCGACCTCTACCCGTCGACCGACGGCGCGCGTTGGGGGGCTATGAGCCCGGACGTCCTGGCCGCTGAACTCATCGCCCGGGCAGACCAAGAGAGTGACAGCGAGCTCGTCGTTCACATCCTTCCTGACGCTGCCCTATCTCCGGCCCAGCAGCACCGCGCTCTGACCGTCCTCGCCCGCGCCACTACACACCAGCCCGGCCTTACCAACAGCGTCGCCCGCGCCGTGGCCACTGCACCAGACGTCCTTCTCACTGCGGCGGTCGATGTCGCCGGCGAACTCCCCCCAAGCGAGGCGGTCACCTGGCTTACCGCTCTCAGGCCTACTGCAACTCCCCAAACGGACACGGGAGGACAAGACCCAACAGGTCAGCTCCAGCGCATCAACCGTCTTCTGGACCAACTCGCGCCGGGATCCAGCGCGACTGTCCTGGAAACGGACACCCAACTCACCGACACCGAGCCGGCGCCTGGTCCACCAACCGGGACGCCGGAGCACACCGACGCCACCTCCGAGGCCGCCGACGAGGCCCTCTCTACAGCCGACCGGACCGCCGACGACCACGCGCAACGTGCTGACCCTCCCGACGCCCGCCTCTCACCTCGAGACGCGCCCCGCGCCCGGGTCAATCTCCCCATCCACCTACCTGCTCAGGCTCGCCCCGAGGCGCGAAAGCCAGTTCCCGCTCAGTTCCGCTTCGCCAGCGGCGCCGTCATCGACCCTGGTCGACAGCAGAGGATCGACCACGCACTGCGATGCCTTTCCGAGGAGGCTCGCAGATCCGACCAGCCGCTCCCCGCCGTAAACACGATCGTCCTCGGTCTGGACAGCTCCATCGAGCTCAGCCTCTCGGCCGCCGCCCCGGCCATCGCACCGTTCCGCTCAGAAGGGCTCGATACGGTCTGGCGCTGCCGTGGCGATCGAGTACTGCCGCCAGACACCGAGACGGACCCTCCACCACACGCTTACCCCGCTCTAGCACACCTTGGTTGGATGCCCGACGGGACGATCATCTTTGCCGATCTCGAACATGTCAGGCTCATCCATCTCGATGGCCTCGCCGAACATGTTCAGCCCATCCTCGGCGCGCTGGCCTTCGAGCTCACCACCAGGCGGCACGGTGACCGACCGCACGTCCACATCACAGGAGTCCCCGCGCATTTGTACGATCCCGGCAGCCCCACCCCCCACAACACCCTTGAGGAAGCACTCGCTGCTACCCATGCACATACCGCCCAGGCCCGCTCCACACTGCAAGCCCTGGGGCTCGAACATCCCCGCGACGCCCGTCTACGCGACCCCTCAAACGACTTGTGGAGGCCAAGAATCATCCTCTCTGGCCACCAACCCACTACCGACACCGCCACCGAACTCGGCAACGCTCTCGATGCCCACCCCCAGGCTTGCCTGGGCGTCGTCGCCCGCGCCCCCTCGCCAGGCCGCGGCCGGGTCGCCAAATGGACCGTCACTCTAGACGGGTCAACGACCACCTCCTGACGCGGTACACAGCGCGTGTTTCGGACTGCCACCAGGAAGATCAGGCCAGCACCCCGAGGAACCCACACACTGCGCACCCCGGCAGCTCGATCCTTGGACCGCTGGCGAACTACAAACGGAAAAGGGGGCCGGCGTGGCCATGTTCCGCCGTTCCGTCAACGAACAGCACGACAGAACAGCCGACGAACTCGCATTGCTGCGGTCCGAACTCGGGCAGGAGCTGCGTGCTGGTCTGGGCGAGCTCCGCCACCTCAACGCCGAACTTCGCCAGCAACTCGGCACCAGCTTGGAGAGCGGCCTTCAAGACCTGCGGGACGAGCTGCGCGAACTCCGCCGTGAACTCAACGACGCCCACAAGACCATCACCGACGCCCGTCGCGAATCGGAATCACTGCGTCTCGAACTTGAGACAGCACGCCGCGAGGCGGCCGAAGCACGGACAGAAGCCTTGGGCAGAGCGGCTGAAAATCCCATCTCAACTGCAGTCGCACCTAACCACGAGCCGATCCCCACAACCGCCGTACACGCCCCTGTCCCCCACGAGGCGGCACTGGACGTATCTGACTCCGAACCCGCAGAGCAGGCCCCGGAGACTGCCGGGCAGCGGACGCTGGACGCCGTACTTGAGCAAGCTGCCGGCATCAGTGCAGCCGACCTGATCTGCCACCGCGACGCGTGGGCTTTCATCGTGGAACAAGCGGCCCGAAACGCCCACTTCCGCGTCCCGGGGCTCGCTACCAACGGTGACGACGACGAGCAGACCAATGTGACGCTTTCCGGACGTACCCTGATCGCCATCCTCAGCGCCCTGCACGCGGCACAGCAATCACATACGACCTCACGGGAGGACCGCGCACTCGCCTCGACGTACTACAGCCGGATCGCCAGCGTCATCAACGACGCGCTTCCCTCACAGGGCGATGCTGCCAGGACCCGCATCGTCATCGACGATCGCCCCCCGCTCGCTCCCGACAACGCCATCAACTGATCGACATCACGACATCGGCGCGAACCTGCCAGTCGCGAACAGCGCTGCTGGCCGTGGTTGCAGTTTTGGTTGCATTCACCGCCGTCCAGCACCGTTCATAGCCCATCTAGCGAGTCGCGCCGCCGCAGGTCAGGACGCCTATGGGCACCCCCGGACAGCCGGACGAGCTGGGCGTTGACCGCGTCCCCACGGATGGCTGATCGGCTGCCACGCGACCACGCTCCTGCGGGCCCTGCTCGTGCTGACAACTGCCGAGGTCCCGCGCTGATGGGCGATCACCCGCCAGCGATCAAGCCTCTAACCGGCCCAAGCGCCCCACCCGGCACCCACACCAGCCCTCCTGAGCTGCGAATTCAGGGTTGAACTCTCTCATTGCCCACCGGTTTGCTCCCGGGTCAGATTGGGCTTGAACCTCAGCGGCGTTCAGCAGAATTCGAAGCCCGGCGGGTTCGCGTAGCCGCCGCCCGGCCAGGGCCGCGGCGTCGTCGCCGATGGCACTGAAGCATCGGGGCATCGGCCGCCGCGCTGACGCCGAGCCCACGATCAACGACGCGCTGACGGCGTCCGCTTCGTCCAGCCCGCTGACCTCGACCGCTCGCCGCGTGCCCACCGTCGCCGTCCGTACCGATGCAGGCACACCGGCCGGGCGGCGATGGTGGGCGGTCGCCCCCCCGGGGGGGCAACCGCCCCAGCCACACGCGACCTGCCCGACACGGTCATACCTGCTCCACGCCAACTCGGCACTACGGAAGGATGGATGGATGAGCGACTGGGAGTTCGTGAAGGAGAGAACCGCCACTGAAGGCGCGGTGTTGAGGTCAGCCGACGGCCTGCTCTACAAGCGAATCGGCGGCGAGGACCTGCGGGCGGAGTGCGAGTTCCAGCAGGTGGCCGCCGGCCTGGGTTACCCCGTCCCGGAGATTGTCGACAGCGGGTCCGAAGACGGAAGCTACTTCGTCGTCGAGCGAGCCGTCGGTGATACCTCGCTGCACGAGGAGGCTTTGGCCGATGCCAGGCGGGACGGGCAGGTCAGCTACCAGGTGATCAGCACGGCTGCTGCTGTCGCGTCGTGTCTCTTGCAGGCCCAGGCGAGGCACCCCTTGCCTTCCACACCATGGTTCGAGAAGGCGGCCTTCGCACCCGAGGTCTTTGAGGAGAACCCGGACTTCGACATCCCGCGGGTTCACGAGGCGATCAAGCACGCCCTCGGCCAGCTGGCTCAACTTCCGATGGTGCACGGGCATCTGGACTACGGCCTGCCCAACGCCCTCCGGGGCGGGGTCATCGACTGGCAGCATCACGGACCGGTCCCGCTCGGCTATGACGTCTACCCCGCGCTCGACATCGTGGCCTTCAAGGGCGGAGGCAAGGGCTACACGATCACCCCGGAGCAGCGCGCTGCCTACACCGCCGCACTCGACGAGACCACCGCATCCCTGATCGGGCGGCGCGTGAGCGAGCACATGGGCGACTTTCTGCTCGTCAAATGTTTCTTCTTCCTCGCCCTCATGCGGCCCACCGACCCCGCACGGCGCGACAAGCACATCAAGTGGCAGTACCGCCGCGCTCTGTTCACGATGGGACTTGATCAGTATGAGTCGTCCAACACGATCGACATCGGCGCCTTCCCTGCTCTGGAACGGTTCGCCGCTGAATACCGGTAGGCCGGTGCCCACCATCTGACCAGGAGGGGTCCGAACCAACCAAGGTCCGGGGAGCCCCGGAAGCGGCGTTCGGATCCTTCGTTCAAGCGGAGCTGCCGGCAGGCTCGCACCCGGGCTCCGGGTCACGCTGCCCGGTTATCAGTTCCCGCAATTTGGCGCGCGTCTCCGGGTCCGTCGAGTACACGACTGTGCCGATCATTCCTCGCGTCAGAAGTACCTTGTAGGTGTTGCGGATCAGACGGTTGATGTCGGCGTCGCTCGTGGACTTGCGGAAGACGGGGTCCTTGGACGCTGTCCGGTCGGTGATCCAGCGGTCGGTTCGCCAGACGAGGTCCGGTCCGAGGATGACGCCGCTCCAGTCGTACTCGAAGCCCTGGGCGGTGTACACGCAGCCGACCTGGCCGAAGCCGGCCGGGTCGGTGGCCCATAGCGCGGCCGGCGGGGCGCCGGCGATCGAGCGGTCGCCGTACACGTTCCATGGCCGGGCCCAGTCCTCGATGTGCACGTCGAGTGGGAGCGGGTCGCCCGGGGCCACCTTCGTCGTCCACTTCCAGCAGTACCCGGCCGACATGCGGGCGCCGTATCCCTCCGCGCGCCGGGCGTCGAGGAACGCCTCCAGTTCCTGGGGACTGTCGACCACCTCCAAGACGACCTTTCCGTCGGGCTCCCAGCCAAGGGGACCGCCGGCCTCCAGACCCAGCAGGCGTACCACCCAGTGCAGGTAGGCGTCGCTACCACCACAGCGGAACTGGCTGTCCAGCTCAACCACCTGGCAGTCCAGACCCTTTACGGCAGCGGCGGCCCGGATCTGGGCCACCGTGCCCATCTCGCCAGGCCGGACGACTTGGTGCTCGTCCAGCAGGAACACGGGTACCCGGGCAGCGTCGATCAGTTCCTCGATCTGGGGCTTCCCGGTGCGCTGGGCCGCGCGGGTGTAGCGATTCGCCGACGTCTCCCGGATCCGGTGGGCCTCGTCGCAGATCAGAACGTCAAGCCCGTTGCGCTCGGCGGCCATGAAGCTGTTGAAGTACTTGAACAGCTCCTGCACCTGACGCTTCCGCGCCCCGGCCATCCGACGCATCGTGGTGGTGAACGAGCTGGACCCAGTCGCGTGCAGAGCCGTGACTCCACGCCGGTACAGATCACCCAGGAGAGACAGCGCGATGACGCTCTTCCCGGTACCCGGGCCGCCAGTGATGACGACGACCTCCTTGTGGTCGGCCTGCTGCGCCTGGCGGACCGCGCGCAGGACCAGCTCGTAGGCGACCCGCTGCTCGTCCAGCAGGACGAACTGCTCGCGCTCGCGGACCTCCTCGGCGGCCACCGCCATCAGCTGCTTGGACGGGGCCACCTTGCCCGCGAGCAAATGATCCGCCGCCTCCGCGCCGGAGACCGGCTTCAGCTTCGAGCGGAGGTACTGGATGAACTCCCCCCGGCGGTCGGCGGTGAAGAGCCGGCCGCGCTCGTCCTGCGGCACCTCGTAGAGGCCCTGGACGCCGAACTCCGTCGCGTTGTGGAGGAAGGCCACTCCGGAGAGCCGCTCGGGATGGGCGGCGAGTGCGCCGTTGAAGGAGATGAGGTAGTCGCAGTAGCCGCGGACCTGTTCGATGGGATTCAGTACCGGCCGGGTGTACGCGTCGACCCGGCAGAGCAGGGGCTCACCGTCCTCCGGAAGCGCGCTGCTCCACTGCTTGAGCTCGACCACCACGTAGGACGGTTCGCCCGTGCTCGGGTGGACACCGGCGAGTATGACGTCAGCTCGCTTGCTGTTGAGCGGAAGCGAGTACTCAAGGAGTACCTCCACCATGCCGAGCCCGGCGTCCAGGAGAGCGTTGGTCAGGGCCGGAATACTCCGCTCCCAGGAGCGCACCTCGGATGGGCTGGGCTTGTGGCCATGCTTGTGGACGAACTGATCTATGAGGCGCACGAACAGTGATCCGGCCAGGTTCTCGGCGGCGACCGCGGACGCGGAGTCGCGGAACAGCAAGGAATGCTCCCAGGCAGCACGAAGTGACTCGTGCGGGTGGGGGCATGTCCCTGGAGGGAAGCCCGGCGGGCCGCGCTGATGACGGTCCCAAACCTACAACGGGGAGCTCGTACCCGAACGCCTTATGAGAGAGCCAGCATCCACCGAAGTAGTCGGTGTCACGAACGGCTGGCGCACGCGGCTTGCATGGCTGGCCGCGCCAGCGGCGCCGGCCTCAGTAGCGTCGGGGACTGGAAACGGAGTATCAGCCATCGTGCCAGTCCCGCGCTCGACGCCTGGCTTGCCGAAGGCGAGGCCAGTAGGCGGGAAGATCGTATCGACGGGGATGCGCCAGGGCACGGTCTTTCGCGAAGCTGGGAGCCTATCCCTTCGCAGTCCGCTCATCGGAGGCGTGCGTCAGGACGCGTCGAGCAGCTGCAGCCTGATTAACTGCCTCAGTTCGGGCCTGATGTACGCGCTCAGACACCGCCCGTCCGTGCGATCCAAAGAACGGAAGCCAGCTGTACAGGGCTGCCACGAGGACTACAGTCGCTGCTACAGCACGGGCAAGAAGGGCCGTAGTTGCCGCAGTTTTAGCGTGCAGGGCCGCTGCGACCCGGTGGCCTTGCAGCGTGTTAGTAGCGGTCGTTTCGGCAGCACCGGCAGTCCGCTGGGCGAGTGCCACGGTGAGATAGGAGAACGAGGAAGCCAACGCAGCCACACCCAGACACGCGAACAGCACTCCCATGGTGATCCGCTCAACTAGCCCGGGCGGCTGTCCGTTGCTCAAAGGCTGCCCTGAGATGGCCAGCGAGACGCCCCCGAACATCAGGAACGCGAGAAAAGCACAGAAGAAGAAGGCTCCAGTACCTGTCTCGTCGATGTCATCCGCTGTGCTGTCCTCTGTACCCGGTGTCGGGGATTGCTTCGTAGGTCGCTCACTGTCAGCCTTCGGGTCACGCAGCATGTTCTGGTCGACCTTGGCACCTTGAGTCCCCGTACCACCTGCGCCGACGTACTGGTTGAACTGCTGAAACACCGTCGGAGTGCTCTGAGCGCTTGGAACGCTCTGACGCATGAGCCCCTTACGGGCGAGCAGGTTGGCTAGGGCGTCGAAGTGGTCGAGGAAGAGCCGGCGGTGGGCCGATAGCTCCGCGATTGCCGCGTAGTACCGTTCCCCCTTGCCCTGGTCCTTCCATACCATCGGGATGGCCACGTACGAGCTGCTCTCGCCGCCGTCGAGATGGCCCTCGATGGCTGAACAGAGCGCTGACAGACTGTCCTTGACGTTAGTGAACGCATCGTCGGTCTCGACGTCGATGAACTTGACGCGGTCATTCTCGAGGCGGAGCAGTGCCGTGCTCATTGCCTCGACTATCGGGAGCGGGATGCGGGTGAGCGGACCATCCGCGCGCAGGAGGCTGACCCACTTGGCGTCGAGCGGGATAGCCTCCCGAATCCGCGAGGCCTTGTCCACGTCAGCAGCCATCTGTGCGTGGCTGTACATCGATCCCCCGTCTCAGCTCGTGCGCTCCCCAGCAGGATGCCGCTCACTGCTGATCGGCGCCTCGACTGCCCAATGGGCCAAGTCTGGCTGAGAGGTTCGTGGAGCGCCATAGATTCCCGAGAGCCGCTCCGGGGGTGGGTCTCCAGTGAGAGGATCGACCCCGGAACTCCATGCGACAGCCAAGCTCATCCACCTTACACATCGGGAGAGTTACGTGAGCGACAACGGCTCGGCGCCGATCTTCCACCAGACCGTTCAGGCTGGCGGTAGCGGCACCCAAGGCATGTACGTGACGCAGAACATCACGCACAATGCGGGCTTCACGGCAGCCGAGTTGGCCTCGCTCATGGGGCGTCTGAGGGAGGTGGCGCCCGGCCTGGGGATGGGCGAGGCTCGAACGCGCGAATTTGTACTGGATGTCGATGTGCTTGAGGCTTCGGACCGGGAGCCCGAAGCCCGCCGCAGTGCTGGGCGGCGAGTGCTTGCCGCGCTGCAGTGGGCAGGGGAGAAGGCCGGGGCTGCCGCCCTGACCGCTGGCGTCCAGGCGCTGGTTGGCGCGATCTGAGGCGAACCGGCTCCAGATCGAGAGGTGCCAGCCTTGCATATACACCCGGTCGTAGAGCTCGCGGTCCTGGTCGACGTACGCTCGGCCTCGACGCGCGGTCGTTCTGGCTGTCAATCTGCGTGAGCGATGCGTGAGCGGACGGGGCAGCACGTGCCGGTTCGGACGAGATCGTGGACCACGGTGCAACGTTTTGACCTGCGGAAACGTCACCAAGTGGTCGATGCCGGCAGCACCCATCATGATCACTCTCGGGCTCGTAATGCGTAGGTCGCGGGTTCGAATCCCGCAGGCGGCTCAGATGTGGAAGGCCCGGTCAGATGTTCTGACCGGGCCTTTTGCGTTGGCCGGGGTGGGGTGGGGTGGTGGGGAGCGGGTTGAGGGAGGCTCGAGGGGGTGTGGGCAGGCTGGGGGGATGGCGAGTGGGGTGTGGTGGGGGCGGGTCGGGCGGTTGTGGGGGCGGTTGGGGGCCGGGCTGGTGGCGCTCGGGCAGGCGCATGTGGCGGGGGCGTTGGCAGCGGCTGAGGCGGAGGCCGAGGGGTTGACGGGGCCGGGGTCAGGGCATCCGGAGCGGATGGTGGGGGGCGTCGGGATGTCGGCGGTGGAGCGGGGGCTCTGGAGTCAGCTGGCCGATCTGCCGGGTTACTGGTCGAGGTAGGCGAGGACCGCGAGGACTCGGAGGAGGTCGACGTCGTGCCCACTGCGGTCGCGCGCGGCGCTGACGCCCGGCTGACGCCGGGCTCACCGCCGCTCCCGCGGGTCAGTACCGGCGCAGGACGGTCCCGCCCTCGATGACCCATTCGCTCGCCGGGACCGCGGTGCACTTGGTGGCCTGGGCCGGCTTGGTCGGGTCGATCAGGTTGGCGCCGGCCCAGCCGACCCGGCGCTCGCCGTCGGCGCCGGCCGGGTAGAAGGTCAGTCCGGTCTCGGGGTGCCAGCCGGCCGGGCCGGTGGTCACCGGCCCGTCGCCGATCGGGGTCGCGGTGGCGGTGCCGGTCGGCCCGGTGACGGTGATCGCGCCGTCCTTCCCGACGGTCAGGCAGTCGATGTCGAACTCGACCCGGATGGTGCCGTCCTTGTCGAACACGTGCTGGACCACGGCGTGCCCCCGGGTGCGACCGTGGACCGTCCGGGCATCGACCAGGGCGGTGAGCCGCTCGCCGGGGTTGGGCCCCGGGCCCTTCTCGTTGAGCAGGGTCCAGCTGTGCAGGGCGAGGTGCCCGGCCGGTACGGGCGCGGCCGCGGCGGTGCCCGCGGTTCCGGCGGCGAGGGCCGTGACGGCGGTGGCGAGCGCGACGGCGGCGGTGGGCTTGCGCATGGTCAATCCTCTACGGGGAGACGGGAATCGGGCTGCTGCCCGGCTGCCTCCACGCTCCCAGCCGGCCCCTGGCCGGGGCCTCCGCCGTACGAACGGACCGGCTCCCCCCGGCGGGGGAAGCGGCCCTCCGCCGGGGGTCTCAGCGGTCGGCGTGCCGCACCGTGTCCAGGGCGGACGCGGACGCCCGGCGGCGGTCCGCGGGTGCGCGAGAAGCGGGGCGGTCCGCCCGGACCGCCCCGCCACCTCTGTCACGCTCCTGCGGACTACTCCTCGTCGCCGCCGAGGTCGCCGCCGAGGTCGCCGCCGAGGTCGCCGCCGAGGTCGCCGCCGAGGTCGCTGCCGTCCGGGGTGCCGCTGATCGCGTACCCCTGGCGGCGCGCCTCGTAGCAGGCCACCGTCGCGGCCGCCGAGACGTTCAGCGAGCCGACCCGGCCCAGCTGCGGCACGAACACCACCTGGTCGCAGAGCGCCAGCGCCTCCGGCGTGATCCCGCGGTCCTCGTGCCCGAGCACGAAGGCCACCGCCGGGGTCAGTTCGGCGGCGAACATCGGCACCGCCTCGTCCGCCAGCTCCAGTCCGACCACCTTGAAGCCGTCGGCCTTCGCCGCCGCCACCGCCTCGGCGACGGTCGGGAAGTGCTCGACCTTCAGGTACTTGTCGGTGCCCATCGCGGCCTTCTGCGCGCCGGACGAGCGCACCGACGGGGTGTCCCCGGTCAGGTACAGCTTCTCGGCGCCCATCGCCGCCCCGGTCCGGACCACCGAGCCGACGTTGAACGGCGACTGCAGGTTCTCCAGGATCATCGCGAGCCGGAACTCGTTGCTGCGCCGCCAGGAGCGGTGCAGACGCTTCAGTTCGGTCCCGCGCAACTGCTTCACGACGTGGTACCCCGTCCACTCTCGGAGCCCTCGCCCGCATCCGGGCGGGGCCGCGCTTCCAGAATCCGGAACCCGTTGACCGACGTGACCCGGGTGGTCGGGTAGCCCTGCTCGTTGAGCCACTTCTGCAGCGAGTCCGAGCCCAGGTGCTTCTGCACCACGAGGAACGCCGAGCCGTCCGGGGTCAGCCGGCCGAGCCAGTGCGTCAGCAGCCCGCGCAGCGCGGCCTTGCCGATCCGGATCGGCGGGTTGGAGTAGATGGTGGCGAAGCGGACGTCCTCCGGGACGTCGTCCGGCAGCGCGGCCTGGACGTTGCCCAGCCCCAGTGCCTCGGCGTTCAGCCGTACCAGTTCGAGCGCCCGCTCGTTGACGTCCACCGCCCACACCGGCAGCCGCTTGCGCCGGGTCGCCCAGGTCAGCGCGATCGGGCCGTAGCCGCAGCCGATGTCCAGGATCGGGCCGCGCACCCGCGGCTGCGGGGCGTGCTCCAGCAGGATCCGGGTGCCGGGGTCGAGCCGGCCGCGGGAGAACACCCCGGTGTCGGTGGTCAGTTCCAGGGTGATGTCCGGGAGGGAGACCGTGATCGGCCGGCGCTCGCTGGCGACCTCGGGTGCACCGGTGAAGTAGTGCGAGCCGGACATGAACTTCCCGTCGTTCGTAAGGGCCGTCGTCGCCAGGGCCGCCGTTCGTAAGGGCCTCGGGGCCACCGGGTGGGTGCGGGCGGGCCCTGGGTACGGCACCGATCGTACCCCCGGCGGCCTGCGGCGCGTTCCGTGCTGCCCTGCGGGGTCCTGCCGCCGCTACAGCGTGCCCGGGGTCTTGCGGGTGGCCACGTTGATCCGGTTCCAGGCGTTGATGGTGAAGCAGACCGAGATCAGCTGCGCCAGCTCCGCCTCCTCGAAGTGCGCGGCGGCCCGGGCGTAGACCTCGTCCGAGACACCGCCGCCGATCCGGGTGATCTCCTCGGCGAGCGCCAGTGCGGCCCGCTCGCGCTCGCTGTACACCCCGGCCGCCTCGTGCCAGACCGGAAGCAGGTAGATCCGCTCGTCGGTCTCGCCGGCCTTGCGGGCGTCCTTGGCGTGCATGTCCAGGCAGTACGCGCAGCCGTTCAGCTGCGAGGTGCGCATCTGCACCAGTTCCACCAGGGCCGGGTCCAGGCCTTCGCGGGCGGCGGCGTCCAGGGCGATCATCGCGCGGAACACCTTCGGGACGGTGCGGGCGTAGTCGAGGCGGGCGGGGGCGGCGGTGATCTCGTTCGTCGTCATGGCTACGACCCTAGGCGTGGAATGCACCCGCCTCTTGGGTCACTCTGCTTCATGTTTCGCGGGTCAATTCCCCTCCGGTCAACACGCCGGAGCGGTCCCGGGACATCGCGTCCGGGCGCCGGGCGGCGGATACTGCCAGTACCGCCACCCGTGGGAGCCTCCGAACAGCGAGGACGGACGCCATGCCGCAGAATCACGAGGACTACCTGATCGACGAGGCCGTCGAGACCGTCGAGCCCGACGACGAAGCACCCACCGGCGACGAGTACGACGAGGTCGCCGAACGCCGGGCCCTCGGCGCCGACCCGGCCACCGACGTCGCGGACGCCGCCGAGCAGAGCCGGGTGGTCCAGCTCGACGAGGACGACTACCGCGAGTAGGAGCCGCCGGCCTACAGGGCCTTGCGGCGCTGCAGCCAGGTCATCGCCGCCCAGCCCGGCAGCACCGGCAGGATCAGCGTCAGCAGCCGGAACAGCGCCACCGCCGCCAGCGCCCCGCCCTTCTCCATCGACGCGGTCTGCTGCAGCCCCAGGAGCAGCGCCCCGTCCACCGCGCCGGCCCCGCCCGGGGTCGGCGCGGCGTTGCCCGCCGCGTTGCCCACCAGGAACACCACCGCGACCGAGGCGAAGGACGGCTCCCGGCCGATCGCCAGGGCGCAGCAGTACAGGCAGCTGATCAGGCAGAGCGACACCAGCAGCTGTCCGGCCACCCCCACCGCCAGCCGCCCCGGATTGCGCAGCAGGTCCAGCAGCCGCGGCAGCACCTCGGCCGTCAGCGGCCGCAGTCGCGCCGCCAGCCACCGCCGGGCCGACGGGATCGCCCACACCACCGCCAGCAGCACCGCCGCCACCGCCAGCCCGCCCACCACGGCGGGCAGCGCGTCCAGCTCCGAGCCGCCGGGCTGCAGGTCCAGCAGGTAGACGAAGGCCCCCAGCTGCAACAGGTGCAGCACCAGCCCGAGCAACTGCCCCACCCCGACGCTGGACAGCGCCTGCGCGGTCGGGATGCCGGCCCGCTGCAACAACCGGGTGTTCAGCGCGATCCCGCCGACCCCGCCGGGCGACACCAGCTTCACGAACGCCCCGGCCAGCTGCGCCAGCACGGCGTTGCGGAAGTTCAGTTTCTCCGGCACGAACCCGACGAACCCCATCGCCGCCGCCACGTGGCTCGCCCCTGCCGCCACCAGCGCCAGCGCCAGCCACCACGGATCGGCGTCCGCCAACGCCGCGACCGGGTTGTCCTCCGCCGCGAAGAACTGCGGGATCAGCAGCCACCCGGCCACCACCCCACCCACGACGGCCAGCAGGGTCCGCGGCCGCAACCGCTCCAACCGAACCGGCCGCCCCACCCCCTCGGGTCGCCCGCGCACCACCTCCGCCCGGATCTCCTCCAACAGCCCCCCGGGTACGGCTCCGTCGCTGCGGGGGCCCTGGGCGGGCTCGTCGGTGGCACGGGCGGCCGGGGTGGTGTCAGCGGTCCGCGCGGCGCCTGCGGCGAGGACTTCCACGGCCGTCCGGGTCGCGGCCTGCTGATCGGCGTGCCCCTCGGCCTCGGCCGCCGCAGCGGCCGGGGTCGTAGTCGCCTCCCCGCCTTGCTCCGCAGCCGAGGGCGCGGCAGCCCCCTTCCCCTTCGCGTGCTGCTTGAGGGCCTGACGGGTGGCGCGGGCGAGGGCGATGGGTTGGAGGAGGGGGAGGGCGGCGGCGATGGTGTCGGGGCCGAGGACGGTGGTGGCGGTGTGGACGGTGCGGGCGGCTCCGGTGCGCAGGGCGAGGGTGGTGAGGAGTTGGGCGATGTCGCAGCGCAGGACGAGTTCGCTGGCCGCGATGTCGCCGTCGGCGAAGTCGACCAGGTGGACGGCGCCGGTGTCGTCGATCAGCAGGGAGGTGGGGACCAGGGCGCGGTGGGCGATCTCGCGGCGCTGGAGGAGGGCGAGTTGGCGCCAGGCGTCGACGAGGAGGTCGTCGGTGATCTCCTCGTCGGGGAGCTGGTCCAGGGTTCGGCCCGCCAGGTGCTCGTACGCGATGAGGGCGGTGTCGTGGCCGAGGCCGGCGGTGGCGGCGATGCGGCGGGTGCGGACGCCGGCGGCCAGGGCCGCGTACGTGACCAGGGACTCGTGCTCCAGCCCGGTGCGCGGGGAGCGCAGGGCCCGCGGGTGCGGGGCGGTGCGCAGCCGCAGGCGGCGCCAGGCGCGCTGGAGGGCGGCGGCGGTGACGGCCTGGCGGTCGAGGAGCTGAATGTCGAGCTCCGGCCACCCCTCGGCCTGCCGGACCCGGTAGCGGTCCGGCCCCGCGGGGAGCGCCTCGACCGGCCGCTGCCCGCTGTCCCGCAGGGCCCGCAGCACCTCGCCGGGCCGGGGCCGCGGGTCCGGGGTGCCGACGGTGTACAGGGTGCCGTGGGCGCCGGTCCAGCCGATGAGCAGGCCGAGCAGCAGCGCGGTGGGGGTGGCGTAGCCGCCGGCCAGTCCGGCGAGGCCGGAGAGCGCGAGGACGGCCCAGGGCAGGCGCCGTTCGCGGCTGCCGGAGGCGGTCATGAAGGCGAGGACGGGCGCGAGGTAGCCGTAGACCGGCTCGGTGTGTGCGAGTACGTCGGCGGGCAGCCGCTGGGTGAGCGCGGTGATCAGGGAGGCCGGGGCGAGGTCGTCGGCCCACAGGTCGAGGGCGAGCGTGGCGCCGTACGCGAGGACGGCGGCGAGCAGCCCGTCGGAGACCTGTTGGAGGGCGCGCCGCCGGTCCGGGCCGAGCAGTCGGCGGACGGCGAGTCCGACCGGCATCAGCAGGACGGCGGCGGTGGTGAGTCCGCCCGCGAGGCCGGCCAGCGGCCGCGGCACCAGCGCGGCGGCCTCGGCGACGTCGGCGGCGATGCCTCCGGTGGTGGCGCGGGCGTAGTCGGCCAGCAGCAGGGTGAGGGCGATCCCGAGCAGGCCGACGAGGAGCCGGAACAGGGCGACGGGCTGCCGGATCCGGCCGGTGTCGGTGAGCGGCTGCATCCTGGGCCGTCGGTCTCCGGGCTGCCGGTCGTCGGGCTGCCGACTTCCGGGCTCGCGGGCTCCGGGTTGCCTGGGTATGCCCCCGCCCGTATTCGACTGCCCGGTGGGTGGGACACCGCCGCCCCCGCCGGTGTCGCCGTTCGTTCTCCCCGTCACGATCGCCACGGATGGCATGCTCCCATGCCACCCGTGGCGCTGGAGCCGGGATCCCGCACGGCTCGGGGCCGGCCCCCTATGCCTGCCGGGTCGGCGGCACCACCTGAGAAGCCGGCCCTGCCGGCCAGTCGGACGGCCCCCGGTGTGGCCTCCGGCGGCCCTTGGTGCGACCTCCGACACGATTGCCCAGGACGGCGCCGGGAACGGCCCCCGGCCCCGCCGCCGAGGCCCGGGCGTGTCTTGACGCGGCCCGGCCCGGGCCGTCATAGCCTTCGATCATGAGTGCCTGCGAAGACCTCGCTACGGCCCCCCAGGACATCGAGCCCCTCCCGCCCACCGACGGCTGTGCCGAATGCCTGGCCCAGGGCCGCCGGGACTGGGTGCACCTGCGGATCTGTCTGGACTGCGGCCACATCGGTTGCTGCGACTTCTCGCCGCAGCGGCACGCCATCGCGCACTTCCACAACACCTCCCACCCGGTGATCCGCTCCTACGAGCCGGGGGAGGACTGGCGCTGGTGTTTCGTCCATGAGGCCATGGGCTGATCGCGGCGCGGCCCTTCGCGGTGGCACCGGCCGGCAACCCGGATAAAATCCGGACATAACGCCCGTGCGGCCCCTCCGGCCGGCATCCGTCCGGTCGCGGCCGCCGAAGGGAGGCCGACGATGACCAAGCGAACCCCGGGCAGCACCGCCAAGCTCCGCCAGGGCACCCAGGACCTGCTGGAACGCCGGGGCATGGCGAGCACGCCCAGCAGCCTCGGACCGAAGCCGCGCACCGCGGACATGTCCGCCTACGGCGCCGGACACCTCTCCGGCGATGCCTTCCGCCACGGCGGGCGCGATGCGGCGACCTCGGTGATGCATGCCGCTCCACCGATGCACGCGGAGCTCAAGGGGCACCGGCACCGCGGTGCGGAGAAGCACTCCGCCCACTGACCGGCGACGGAGCCCGTCGACCCCGGCGGAGTCCACCGCCCGACAGCGCCGACAGCGCCGACAGCGCTAACGGTGCCCGACAGTCCCGCAGGGGCGGATGCCGCAAGCATGGCGTCCGCCCCTGACGCGCGATCAGGGCGTCGTCCGTGCCGCCTCCGGTGCGTTCCCCGATGTGGAGGGTGGTGACCGCCGGCTCCGGTTCCGGCCGGGTCTGCGGCAAGCGGTGACCCGCTGTCAGTGCCGTGCGCTAGGTTCCTGTCCGCGCGTCAGGTGCATCGGGTTCACAAGGCGCATCGGAAGACGGCAGGACAACGGGGGTGGCCATGACCGAGGTGATCGCGGAGGAGCCGGTCGAGCTCCAGCTGGAGCGGTACCGGACCGAACTCACCGGTTACTGCTACCGCATGCTCGGCTCGGTCTTCGAGGCCGAGGACGCGGTGCAGGAGACCATGGTCCGGGCCTGGCGCGGGCACAAGGGCTTCGAGGGGCGGGCCGCGTTGCGCTCCTGGCTGTACCGAATAGCCACCAACGTCTGCCTGGACGCGCTGAACGGCCGGGGCGCCCGGGCCCGTCCGATGGACCTCGCCGGGCCGGTGACGGTGGCCACCGCGAGCGGCACCCAGCTGCCCGAGGTGACGTGGATCGGCCCCGCGCCGGACGGCCGGGTGCTCCCCGAGACGGGGGACCCGGCCGAGGTGGCCGCCCAGCGCGAGTCGGTGAAGCTGGCCTTCGTCGCGGTGCTGCAGCGCCTCGCGCCCCGGCAGCGGGCGGTGCTGATCCTGCGCGAGGTGCTCGGCTGGAAGGCCGCCGAGGTGGCCGAACTGCTCGGCGTCACGGTCGCCTCGGTCAACAGCGCGCTGCAGCGGGCCCGCGCGGTGCTCGCCTCGGACGCCGAGGCCGTCCGCCCGGCCCCCGCGCTGGACGAGGACCACCGCGCGCTACTGGACCGCTACGTCCGCGCCTTCGAGGCGTACGACATGGACGGCCTGGCCGCGCTGCTGCACGAGGACGTCACGCTCAACATGCCGCCGTTCGCGATGTGGCTGCAGGGGCAGGACGAGCTGCGGGCCTGGATGCTGGGCCCGGGGCACGGCTGCCGGGGCTCCCGGCTGCTCCCGGTGACGGCCAACGGCGGCCCGGCCTTCGCCCAGTACCGGCCGAGCCCGGCGGGCGGGCACGAGCCGTGGGCGCTGATCGTCCCGGAGGTGTCAGAGGGCCGGATCACGGGCTTCACCAACTTCCTGGACACCGACGTGCTCTTCCCGCTCTTCGGCCTCCCGCCCCGGCTCGACGCCGAGTAGGTCCGCCAGTTCGGCGACGTCCAGCGGATCGGCCGCTCCCGGCAGCAGCGCCGAGAGCCCGCTGAACGCGAGCAGTTCCCGCAGCGGGCCGCTCGCGTTCAGCAGCACCACGCCCACCCCGTGCCGGGCGGCGGCCAGTCGCAGCCGGGCGAGGGCGTCGACCACGGACAGGTCGGGGGCGCTCAGCGCGCCCAGGTCGCAGGTCAGTACGGCTTCGCGAGGTGTGGTCTTCATGCTGGTTGGACTGCCGAGAGGGCGCCGACTCATCGGTCCGGAACGAACCGGCGCCGGATGCCCGGTGGCAGAGTGGGGGCGACCGGACCCACCCTGCCCCAGGAGGAGCACAGTGACGGCTGAGCCCTTGAAGTCCCGCGAGGAATGGCTGGCCTCGCTGCCCCGGATCTACGCGGCCGCGGGCTGCCTGCTGCGCGACGAGTCCGGCCGGATCCTGATCGTGAAGGCCGGGTACCGCGAGCACTGGCAGTTCCCGGGCGGGACGATCGACCTCGGCGAGGGCCCGGTCGAGTGCGCCAAGCGGGAGTTGGAGGAGGAGACCGGCATCGTCCAGGAGGCCGGTGAGCTGCTGGCCATCTCCTGGACCCACCCCTCGGGCGAACTGGACCACCCCGCCGAGCACTTCATGTTCGACTTCGGCACCGTCCCGGACGGCACCCCCGTGACCGTCCCGGTCGGCGAGCTGGACGCCTACCGCTGGGCCGCCGTCGAGGAGGCGCTGGACCTGCTCGGCCCGGCCCGCTCGGCCCGACTGCGGGCGGCCCTGGACGCGGCCGCCGACGGCCGGGTCCGGATCGTCACCACCCACATCTCCGGGTTCTAGACACAGGTGCCGTGCCCCGGGCGGGAGTTCCGCCCGGGGCACGACACAGGTGACCTCACTGCTGCTGCTCGGCGGCCTTTGCATCGCGGGCGGCGATGATGGCGGCGATGGCCTCCGAGACGAAGGTCTCCGTCTCGGGCTTGTCCACTTTCAGTCCGGCAAGCACGCCCTGGCCGTTCTCGAACTCCAGCAGCGCGAGCAGGATGTGCTCGGTGCCGACGTAGTTGTGCCCGAGCTTGAGCGCCTCGCGGAAGGTCAGCTCCACCACCTTCTTGCCCTGGGCGTCGTACGGGATCAGCGCGGGCAGCACCTGGTCGACGGCGGCCGGCAGGACGGCGGTGACCGCCGCCCGGACGGCCTCCGGGGTGATGCCCTGGGCGGCGAGTGCCTTGACCCCGATGCCCTCGGGCTCGGCGAGCAGGCCGAGCAGGATGTGCTCGGCGGTGATCTCGGGGTTGCCCGCCCGTCGGGCCTCCTCCTGCGAGGCCACGATGACCTTGCGGGCCCGGGGCGTGAACCGGGAGAAGCCCTGGCTGGGGTCGAGGTCGGCAGGGGTGCCCGGGTCCTTGGGGACGAATCGCTTCTGGGCGGCCTGCTTGCTGACGCCCATGCTGCGGCCGATGTCGGTCCAGGACGCGCCGGAGCGGCGGGCCTGGTCGACGAAGTGGCCGATCAGGTGGTCGGCGAGGTCGCCGAGGTGGTCGGCGGCGATGACCGCGTCGGAGAGCTGGTCGAGCGCGTCGGTGTGGACCTTCTTGATCGCGGCGATCAGGTCGTCGAGGCGCAACGGAGTGGTGTTGGGAACAACGGGATTCTCCATGCGTCAACCGTAGGTTGTCGATCCTCGGATCGTCAACCATCGGTTGACGCTACTCGCAGGTAGTGTTCGGTGACCGCTGCGGAACGGAGGCGCCCTATGGACGGACTGCGGATCCTGGTCCTGCCCGAGGCCGGAGTGCCACGTGAACTCAAGCTCCAGGTGGCCGAGTTGCAGGAGATCGCCTGGCCGGGCGGGCCCAGTGGGCCCGCCCCGGGCGCCGACCCGGTGCACGACCCGGCGCTGCGCCCGCTCTCCCTCCTCCTGCTCTTCGGCGACCGCGTCCTGGCCGCCCTCGACCTGCTCTCCAAGGGCCTCGTCCATGCGGGCCGGACGTACGCGGCCACCGGCCTGAGCACCGTGGTCACCGACCCGGCCCACCGCGGCCGCGGCTACGGGCGGCACCTGGTGGCCGCGGCCCGCGCCGTCGCCGGGGAGCGCGGCGCCGACCTCGGGCTGTTCACCTGCGACCGCGGACTCCAGGGCTTCTACGAGGGCGCCGGCTGGGAGTGGCTGCCGGGCGCGGTGCTGGTCGGCGGCACGGCCGAGGAGCCCTTCCCCAGCGATCGGGAGGGCTTCGACAAGGTGGTGCTGGCGGCCTTCTTCACCGAGCGCGCCCGGCGCCACCGGGCGGACTTCCCGCACCGGCGGATCGCCCTTCACCCGGGGGCGATCGACAAGCTCTGGTGACCGCCCGGCGGGTTGCGCCTACGCGGCGGACAGCAGTCGCTCCCGGACAGCGGCGATCTGGGCGGGCGTGACCCCCGCCGCGAGCAGGTAACCGGCCGGGTCGAACCCGTCGAGCGTGGACTCCAGGACGGCCTCGGCGCTGGTCCCGGCTTCGGTCAGCACCGCGTCGATCCGCTGGTACGGGTCCGGCAGGCCGAGCATCCCGTAGAGCGGCCGGACATTGGGGCCGCTCAGCAGGTAGTCCTCGGCGATCGCGGCCCGGTCGACCCCGGCCAGGGCGAGCAGCAGCAGGGTGGCCAGGCCGGTGCGGTCACGGCCGGCGCCGCAGTGCACCACCAGCCCGCCGGGGCGGGCGCCGGCGATCGCGGTGACCAGCGCGGCGGCGGCGTGCGGGCAGTGGTCCAGGTACGGGCGGAGGGCCAGCGGGGTGCCGTCCAGGCGGCCGTAGGCGTCCCACCAGGCGGAGCCGGCCAGCTCGTCCAGCGGGACGCGGATCAGCTCGACGCCCTCGGGGAGCGGGAGGAGCGGGCTGTACTCCTCGGTGTTGCGCAGGTCGATCACGGTGCGGACGCCGTGGTCGAGGAGGGCGTCCCAGCCCTCTCGGGTGAGGCGGTCCAGGTTGTCCGCCCGGGCTATCGCCCCGCGGGCGGTCAGCCGGCCGGAGGCGGTGGGCAGTCCGCCCAGGTCGCGGACGTTCAGGCAGCCGTCCCAGACGAGGGTGCGGTCCTCGGTGGTGGTCAGCGCGTTCGTCCGCATGTGGGCTCCCCGGTTCGTCGTTTCGGGGGGTCCCGTTACCCCCTCGTTATAAGGACTCCCGGGAGATCCCGATGGTTCCTGGCTGTTCGCATCCTCGGAACCGGCTGTTCAGGCAGTGCTCAGGTGGTGCTCAGGCGGCGGTCGGCTGCTCGGCCTCGGCGCTGACCAGCTTCTCGATCGGCTCGACCGCGATCTGGCCGAGCATCGAGCCGCCCACGATCGCGCCGATCAGGAACACGGTGGACAGCCAGGCCATGGTCGAGACCGGCAGGGTGAAGGCGCCGACCACCCGGGCCGCGCACTCGGTCAGCAGCGCGGTGCCCCAGATGCCGGCGAACACCCGCTCGTGGCGGCGGAAGGCCCGCGAGGCGGCCGCCCGGCCCTCGACCAGCCGCTGCCAGGCGGCGGCCCGGTCCCGCTTGCCCTTGGTCACGAAGGGCATCAGCATCGGGGTCATCACGGGGCGGCCGACCAGCGCCGAGACCAGGATCGCCAGCGCCACGGTGCCGCTCAGCCCGCCGTCCTTGGCGATCATCATCCGGGCGTCGCCGGTGACGAAGGTGAGCGCCAGGCCTGCCAGGTTGACCACCAGCATCAGCGAGGCCCACAGGTTGAGCTTGCGCTCGCTCAGCGGGCCGAGGATGGTCCGGGCCGCCGGGAAGGCGCTGCTCCAGGCCAGTGCGGCGAACTCGCTCAGACCGCAGGCCGAGTGCAGCACGTAGTAGCCGACCAGCGGAGCGGCCACGTCCAGGGCGAGCGGGCGGAGCCCGGAGACCAGCGGGTTCCGCTCCTTGGCGGGACCGGTGGTGGCGGTGGCGGCGCTGGCGGTCTGGCTGCTCATGGTGGGTTCCTCCCCGGCTGGCGGCCGCGGGCCCTGCCCGCGTCGTGCCTCCAGTTTTTCCGGCCGACCCTCCGCCGGAGCAGTGCCGTCCGTTGCCGGATCCGCATGACAGTTGTCATGGTGCGCGCCATGACACCCCCTCCGACCTGCGTGTTTACGGAGACGCCTACAGCTCGCGGCCCGGGCGCGAGGTGCTCGCGCAGTCCCCTCGCGTACGGCCCGTGGGCAGTCGTCATCGCGGTTCATCCCGGGGGGTGGTCCCTCCGGTCCCGCTCCGGCCGGGTCGGTGATCCGCATGTGGACGCACGTACGGGTACGGAGTGGTCACGGCGGGTCGCGGCGGTGGGCCGGGCGCATCGGCGGGCCCGGCGTCCGGACGCGGTCGCGGCCCGGATCGATTCGTCTACCGACGGCGTAGGTGGGAGCGGCGCCCCGGGGGCTCCGGGTGAGCGACAGCCGTCGGCGGGACCGCGGCCCCGGCCGGACCGGTCCTCCGACCGGCGCCGCCCCGTTCGCCGGGATGGCGCATCATGTGGCGGGTGCAGAGTGCAGAACGCCCCGGAGCGGGCACCGGCGGACCTGCCGGTGGGCCCGGACCAGTACCCCCCGACGGCCCGCCACCGGGCCGCACCCCCACTCCCACCGACCTGACCGAGGCGGTGCGCGCCGCCCAGGGAGGGGACGAGGAAGCCTTCCGGCTGCTGTTCCGGACCGTCCAGCCGGGCCTGCTGCGCTACTTGCGGGTGCTGGTCGGCGGACGGCCCGAGGACGCGCAGGACGCCGAGGACATCGCCTCCGAGGCCTGGCTGCAGATCGCCCGCGACCTGCGCGGCTTCTCCGGCGACGGGGACGGCTTCCGGGGCTGGGCCGCCACCATCGCCCGCAACCGGGCGATGGACCACCTGCGGGCCAGACGCCGCCGGCCGGTCGCCGACCTGCCCTTCGAGTACCTGGCCGAGCTCGCTGCCGGGGACGACACCGCGGGCGCCGCGCTGTCCGCGGTCGGCACCGGCGACGCGCTGGCGCTGATCTCCCGGCTGCCGCGCGACCAGGCCGAGGCGGTGCTGCTGAGAGTGGTCATGGAGCTGGATGCCGAGAGCGCCGCCCAGGTGCTCGGCAAGCGGGCCGGCAGCGTCCGGATGGCCGCCCACCGCGGGCTGAAGAAGCTGGCCAAGCTGCTGGAACAGCACGGCGTGACCGGGATCCCGGCCGCGCGTCGGTCCTCCGAATCCTCCGCCGGATCGCGCGCCGGGGAGCCCCTGGAAAACCCCGCGAAAAAAAGTTCTCCGCAAGGTGTGACAGAACGCCGGGCCGCGACGCTGAAGGACATGAGATGAGCACCAACCGATCCCGTCGGATCGACCGTGATACTGCCGAGCAGCTGCTCGGCGGTGCCGTGGGCGGCCCGTCGGCCGGGCAGGACGCCTCGCTCACCGGACCGGACGGTCCCGGGCAGCTCGCCCGGGTGCTGGCCGCGGCCGCCGCCCCGGCGACGGCAGCGGAACTGTCCGGGGAGGAGGCCGCACTGGCCGCGTTCCGGGAGGCGAGTCTCACGCCCGAACCCGTTGTGACCCCCGTCCGGAGACGATCGATGGCAACCGCCGCGCTGGCCAGGGCCTTCAGTACGAAGGCCGCTGCCGCCGTGCTCGGTGCCACCGCGCTGTGCGGGGTGGCGGTCGCCGCCGGAACCGGGAACCTGCCGTCCGGCCTGGGTGGTGGTGGGCCCGAACCGGAGCGCACCCCGCCCGCCGCGAGCGAGGTCTTCGGCAGCCCGTCGGGCACCGGCAAGGCCACCGGTTCCCAGTCGGGCGCCACGCCGTCCGGCAGCTCCACCCGGCCGTCCACCACCAACCCCCAGTCGTCCGGATCCTCCACCGCCCCGACGCCTTCGGCGAACGGGCACGGTGGCCAGGCGGCCACTCCGGCACAGGTCGCCCTGTGCCACGTCTTCGCCGACCGGACGGCCAAGGGCGACCGCCCCGGCCAACTGGTCGCCGATCCCCAGTTCGCTCAGCTGGTCTCCGCGGCCGGCAGCGCGGACGCGGTGGCGGAGTACTGCGGGGAGGCACTCGGCAAACCGGGAGGCGACTCCCATCCGGGCGCCGGCACGCAGTCGCACGACCCCGGCCGGGCCACCGGCAACCCCGGCACCGACCCGAACACCGGCGTCGGCAAGGGGAACGGGGACGGCAACGCCAACGGCGGCCCCGGGAACAAGCCCGGGAAGCCCGGTGCGACGGTTCCGCCCGAACCGGCCGTGCCCACCCCGTCCGCCGTCCGGCCGAGCAAGACCGACAACTCCACCACCGAGAGGTAACCCCAGAACTCCGGGTGGGCGGCGAGCGACTCCCCCCGGGCTCGCCGCCCCCCGGACCGAACCACCCGCACCACCTGCACCACCGCAACACCACCCGAAAGCTCCGGGTGGGCGGCGAGCGACTCCCCCCGGGCTCGCCGCTCACCCGGATCGAACCACCCGCACCACCTGCACCACCGCAACACCACCCGAAAGCTCCGGGTGGCCGGTCGGCTCCCCCGTGCCCGCCGTCCACCCGGCCGGCCCCGGCCGGACCGGCAGGCGCTCTCCCCGGACGCGCCGCCGGACCGACCGGCCCGGAACGTGCGGCCCGCCCGCCCGCAGTCAGGGCGGGCCGCACACCCCCCGTGCCCGGACCGAACTGGACCGACCGTGACCGTCACTCTGTACGACCACGAGCCGGCGGTCGGGGAACCGCTGCCCGGTTCCCCGGCCGCCTCCCCTTCCCCTGAGGCCGCCGAGACCACCGCCCTCCCGGCCTTCGTGGACACCGACACCACCGCCCTCCCGGCCTTCGTGGCCACCGACACCGCCGAACTCCCGGCCGTTGTGGCCGACCCGTCCACCCAGGACACCGGGGCCACCCCGGCCCCGGTGTTCGTGGACTCCTCCGGCCGCCGCCAGCGCCGGGTCCGTCGACTCGGCCTGCTGCTGGCCGTCCCCGCGGCCGGCTACCTGGCGCTACTGGTCAGCACCGTGCTCGGCGGCCCCACCGTCAGCACGCCGTTCCTGCCGCTGCCACAGGCCCCCGTCGCCGTCGCCCCGGCGCCCACCCCCGTCCCGTCGGCGACCGACCCGGTCCCGACCGACATCGGGACGGAACGGCCCGATTCCGTGCAGCCGGGGTCGGCCCACCCGACCGCGGCCGCCCACCGCCCCACCGCCTCGGCGGCCCCCAGCCACCCTGCGGCGCCCCCCGCCCCCGGGGGCCTCCCGGCGACCCCCACGGCGCACCCCACCGTCGCCCCGCCGCCCTCCAACGGCAACGGCAACGGAGGCACCACCGCATCCCCCAGCGCCGCCCCGACCCCCGGCCACGGCCGCCCGACCGACTCACCCGGCAACCGCCCGACCAAGCTCTGAGCCGCCGACCGTCCTGCGGGCACCCGGGCAAAACCCGCCCCCAGCCCGCACCGGACCACCGTCCCCGCGGGCGCGCAGGGCGAAGCCCGCGCGCCCGCACCCCCACCCCAGCGAGAGGGACGCGCTGCGGGAGGGGCCGCTCCCGACACCCATCCTCGCGAGAGCCACGCCCCGACAGGCACCCCCGACCCCAACCCCGGAAAGCACCCAGCCCGTGAGCAACGCCCGCCGCCGAAAGGCCGCCCCGCCCGCCCGGACCCAGCGCCGGGGCCGCCGCGGCGTCGTCCGTCAGCCGAAGGGCCCGCTCCGCACCCACTGGCTGTTGCTGACCGCCCTGCTGCTCACCCTGACCGCCACCCTCCTCTTCCAGGGCTACACCCAGCACCTCTACGACGACCGTCCCGACGGTGACACCGCCCCGGCCGCCGCCGGTACCGTCCCGGAGGAGATCCGCACCGGCGGACCGGTCATCGACGCCCCCGCCGGGACGGCGCCCCGCACCGCCGCCCCCAAGCCCGGCACCATCGCGCTCACCTTCGACGACGGCCCCGATCCGCGCTGGACCCCACAGGTCCTCGACATCCTGAAGAAGGCCGGCGTCCACGCCACCTTCTTCGTGGTCGGAACCCAGGCCGCCGCCCACCCCGAGCTGGTCCAGCGGATGATCGCCGAGGGCCACCAGGTGGGCGTCCACACCTTCACCCACACCGATCTCGGCGCCGCCCCCTCCTGGCGCCGCTCGCTGGAACTGCGCGAGGCCCAGCTGACCCTGGCCGGGGCCGCCGACGTCACCAGCTCGCTGCTGCGCCCGCCGTACTCCTCGACCACCGAGGCCGTGGACGACCCCGGCTGGTCGGCCATCCAGCAGGCCGGCCGGGAGGGCTACCTGACGGTGCTCACCACCCAGGACAGCGAGGACTGGCGCCGCCCCGGCGTGCCCGCGATCGTCAAGGCGGCGACCGCAGGGGCCGGCAACCAGGGCCAGGTCCTGCTGATGCACGACGCCGGCGGTGACCGTCAGCAGACCGTCGACGCGCTGGGCCCCGTGCTGGCTCAGTTGAAGGCCCGGGGTTTCCACTTCGCCACGGTGAGCGAGGCCGTCGGTCTGCCGAACCCGGTCCACCCGGCCGGGGCCGGCGACCACTGGCAGGGCCTCGCCCTGATCTGGCTGCTGAACGGCGGGAACTGGGTGCTCACCGTGCTGGGCTGGCTGCTCTGGGCGGCGGGCGCGGTCAGCATGTTGCGCGCGGTCGTCGTCCTGTACGCCGCGAACCGGCACAAGCGGTTGCGCCGCCGTGGCTGGGGCCCGCCGGTCACCGAGCCGGTCAGCGTGATCGTCCCGGCGTACAACGAGATCGCCGGGATCGAGCCGGCCGTCCGCTCGCTGCTGGCCTCCGACCACCCGGTCGAGGTGATCGTGGTCGACGACGGCTCCACGGACGGCACCGCGGACCTCGTGGAGTCGCTGAACCTGCCGTACGTCCGGGTGATCCGGCAGGAGAACGCCGGCAAGCCGACCGCCCTGAACACCGGCATCGCGGCCGCGCGCGCCGAGTTGCTGGTGATGGTCGACGGCGACACCGTCTTCGAGCCGGACGCCGTCCGGATGCTGGTGCAGCCCTTCGCCGACCCCACCGTCGGCGCCGTCTCCGGCAACGCCAAGGTGGTCAACCGCGGTGGCCTGCTGGGTCGTTGGCAGCACATCGAGTACGTGGTCGGCTTCAACCTGGACCGCCGGCTGTTCGACCTGGCCGAGTGCATGCCCACCGTGCCCGGCGCGGTCGGCGCCTTCCGCCGCTCCGCGCTGCTGGCCGTCGGGGGCGTGGGTGAGGAGACCCTGGCCGAGGACACCGACCTCACCATGGCCCTGTGCCGGGACGGCTGGCGGGTCGTGTACGAGGAGCGGGCCAAAGCCTGGACGGAGGCCCCCGCCTCGCTGAGCGCCCTGTGGCGCCAGCGCTACCGCTGGTGCTACGGCACCCTGCAGGCGATGTGGAAGCACCGCGGCGCGCTCACCCAACGCGGGCAGGCGGGCAAGCTGGGCCGCCGCGGCCTGCTCTACCTGCTGATGTTCCAGGTGCTGCTGCCGCTGCTGGCCCCGGTCGTGGACGTCTTCGCGCTGTACGGGCTGGCCTTCCTCGATCCGGTCCGGATCACCGGCCTGTGGGCGGCGTTCCTGCTGGTCCAGATGCTGATGGGGGCGTACGCGTTCCGGATGGACAAGGAGAAGCTCGGGCCGCTCTGGAGTCTGCCGCTCCAGCAGTTCGTCTACCGGCAGCTGATGTACCTGGTGGTGATCCAGTCCGTGTTCACCGCGCTGGCGGGTTCCCGGCTGCGTTGGCAGCGGATGCAGCGCTACGGCAGCCTCCAGACCCCGCCCACCGCTGTGCCGACCGTTTTGCCCGCTCAGGGAACTGCTCCGGACCCCGTTGGCGTCGGCGGCTATCGTGCACAGGTGCACGAGGCGGCCCGGAACCCCGGGCACGGCACGTGAGGGGAGTTCCAGGTGATCGGACGGGCGCTTAACGGGCGTTACGAACTCGTCGAGATTCTCGGCGTCGGCGGCATGGCCACCGTCTGGCGCGGGGTGGACCGCGTGCTGGGCCGCCAGGTGGCCGTGAAGATCCTCAACGGGGGCCTCGCCGACGACCCGCGCTTCGCCGAGCGGTTCAGCCGTGAGGCGCAGCACGCGGCCATGCTGGTGCACCCGAGGATCGTCATGGTCTTCGACTCGGGCGTGGACCAGGGCACCCCGTTCATCGTCATGGAGCTGGTCCAGGGCCGCTCGCTGGCCGCGATCCTGGCCCAGCAGCCACAGCTGCCGGTGGAGCGCGCGGTCGGCATCGCGGCGGCGGTCTGCGAGGCGCTGGCGGTCGCGCACGCGGCCGAGCTGGTGCACCGGGACATCAAGCCCGGGAACATCATGATCACCGACGACGGCGGCGTGAAGGTCGTCGACTTCGGCATCGCCCGGGCCGGCTCCTCCAGCAACCTGACCCAGACCGCGAGCGTGCTCGGCACCGCCGCCTACCTCTCGCCCGAGCAGGCCACCGCCTCCGCCCTGGACGGCCGCACCGACCTGTACGCGGTCGGCTGCGTGCTGACCGAGATGCTCACCGGCGAGACCCCGTTCACCGCCGAGACCCCGGTGGCGATCGCCTTCAAGCACGTCAGCGAGCAGCCCCTGCCGCCGTCCGTACGGCGCCCGGGCCTGCCGCCCGCGCTGGACGCGGCCGTGCTGCGGCTGCTCGCCAAGAAGCCGGCCGACCGCCCGGCCGATGCCACCGCGGCGCGTGTCGAGCTGCTGGCCACCGTCCCGGGCCTGGCCGTCGGCGATCCGACGGCGGAGCTGCTCGCGACCGCCGCTCCCACCCAGATGCTGCCGCCGGTCGCCCCGGTGAACCCGGACCAGCAGCACACCACCCTGCTCCCGTCCCAGCCGCACCGGCCCCCGGCCGCCGCCACCTCGGTGATGGCGCCGATCCCGGCCGCGCCGCCCGCCGCCCCTCCCGCGCCCGCCCGGAACCGCCGCACCAAGCCCCTGGTCCTCGGCGCCCTCGGCATAGCCGGCCTGGCCGGGATCACCGCCCTGGCCCTCACCGCCTTCGACGAGCCGGCCGGCCACGCCGCCGCCAAGCCCGCCGCCAAGCCCGCGGCCACCGCCCCCGCCACCACCCCGGCGGGCGCGCCCGCGCCCACCCCGACCACCGGCTCCGCCGCCCCCAGCACCCCGGCCCCCACTCAGACCGTCCCGCGCAACCAGCCTGCCGAGCTCCAGCTGCAGTCCTTCCGTCAGGCCGTCGTCCAGGCCCCGATCACCAAGGAGCGCGACAAGCAGGCGGAGCTGCTGCGGATCCTCGACGACTCTGCCGCCCGCCTCAACGAGGGCAACCCCGACGAGGCCGCCCAGACGCTCAAGGACGCCCAGAAGACGATCAAGGACCTGGGCAAGAAGCGCGCCATCGACGCCCCCACCAACGCCAACTGGAACGCCCGCCTCGGCGCCCTGTTCGCCACCCTCCACGCGACGGCCGACAACCAGGACGGCTGACCGCCCGCGTGCGGCGCAGGAAGTCGGCCCGGCCGACTTCCTGCGTGGCCGCCGGCTTGCGCTTCAATGCTCCGTATGCGAATCGCTGGCCCTGGGGTTGCCCGGCCCGAAGTTCGCCCGCTAGATTGTCTACAGCGTAAATTTACGACGTAGACAAATGGGGGCCCATCGTGCTGCACACCCTTGCGATCGTCCTGCCACTGGTCTGGCTGGGCTGGCTGGTCCTCACCGAGTGGGTGCCGATGTTCCCGCTGAACGACCTGAAGCCCGGCAACCGGGGCCCGCGACTGCTCGCCGCCGCGATCAACTACCCCTTCCCGCTGGCGATCGCGGCCGGGATCACGGTGGACACCGGCTGGTCGGTGACCGGTGCGATGGCGCTGTGCGGGCTGGTGCTGGCCGGTCACGTGGCGAGCTGGTGGCTGCCGTACTTCGGGTTCAGCACCGCTGCCCAGCGTGACGTCTACCGGCGGGACTACGCCCGGACGTTGAAGATCCTGCCGACCGAGGGCAGGGACGTGGTGATCGACGTCCAGCACCTGGTCGTCGGCGTGCTGACCCTGTTGATGACCGGAACCACCGCAGCCGTCACCATGGGCACATGAGCACCGAGACACCCCGCCGCCGGCCCGGCCGGCCCCCGCAGATCGACGCCGACGGGATCACGGCCGCCGCCGTGGCGGTCATCGACGCCGAGGGGCTGGAGGCGCTGACCATGCGCCGGATCGGCACCGAGCTGGGGGTGACGGCGATGTCGCTCTACCGCCACCTGCCCAACCGGGACGCGGTGCTGGCCGCCGTGGTCAACCGCCTGGTCGGCGAGGTCGAGGTCGAGGTGGCGGACGGCGCGTCGTGGCCGCAGGCCCTGGAGGCGTTCGCCCGTGACTACCGACGGATGCTGCTGGCCCACCCGAACGCCGTTCCGCTGCTGGCCAGCCACCCGGTGGACGAGGCCGCCGGCCGGGCGGTGGTCGCCCCGGTCCTGGAGCGGTTCCGTACCGGGGGAGTCGCCGATGCGGAAGCCGTCACCGCCGTGCAGTCGGTGGGGGTTTACGTGCTCGGCCACGCCCTTGCCCAGGTGGGCACCCCGCCCGGCGCCGTCCGCGCCCCGCAGCCCGCCGAAACCGCCTACTACGACCGGTGGTTCGACAGCGGCCTGGA
Source organism: Kitasatospora sp. NPDC004669 (assembly GCF_040609455.1). Lineage (NCBI taxonomy): Bacteria > Bacillati > Actinomycetota > Actinomycetes > Kitasatosporales > Streptomycetaceae > Kitasatospora > Kitasatospora sp. NPDC004669. Next base: position 103,167 of record NZ_JBEXKB010000019.1, on the reverse strand, counting down.
CGCCTTCGTCCTAGGCCTCCGTCAGCAGCTCGACTGATCCGGTCGGCCGGGCCCGCAAGAGCGTCCTGCGGGCCCGGCCGACCGGCGCCGGGCCGCTGCCAGACACTCCGTCACAATGGCGGCATGCTGACCATCGGTACCCTCGCCCTCGGTGTCTCCGACATGTCCCGCGCGGCCACCTTCTGGATGGCGGCGCTCAGCTACGTGCCGCGCGGCGGCCTGATCGAGGACGACTGGACGGTCCTCGGCCCCGCCGACGGCGGCACCGGCGCCCACCTCGCCCTCGGCTACAGCGAGTCCCCCGTTCAGGAGCACCCCCGCGTCCACCTCGACCTCTACGCCGACGACGCCGCCGACCAGGCCGCCGAGGTCCGGCGCCTGGTGGCCCTCGGCGCCGAGCTGGTCGACTGGGACAGCTACCCCGAGGACCCGGACTTCGTCGTCCTCGCCGACACCGAGGGCAACCGCTTCTGCGTCATCGATACCGCACACGGCTGAGGGTGGAGTTGTCCACAGCCTGTGGACAACGCCGGCCGGAGGAGTGGGAAGTCGGCCCGCCCGACTTCCCACTCTCTTCCGCGACTGTCGGCCTGAGCCCGCTGGAACACTGGCTCGATGCTGATACCCACCACCGCCAACCTGATCGAGCGCATCGAGGCGGTCCGCATCACCGATCCGCTCGGCTGGCACGCATGGATGGACGGCGTTCCCGGCGAGACCATCGGGTTCTGGGAGGACGCGCAGGAGGTGCTCGCCCTCGTCGCGGCCCTCCCGGCGGGCACCAGGATGCGCTGTTTCACTCCCGGCTTCGCACTGCGGGCCCACGCGGGCCGACACCCGGTCTTTCCGGAGCAGGTCCTGTTCGAGATCGCGTTCTGTTTCAGGTGTCAGGGCGCCTGGCTTTACGGGCCGGCGGTCACAAAGGACTTGGCGCATCAGACATTCGACCCCGACAGCATCCCGGCGCGCGAACTCCTTCTCCGGTTCCGGGGAGAGAACGGCCCCCGGGTCGGGTGACGTGGCACGGAACCGCCTTGCCACTCCGGCGGGGTGCTACCGGAAGGCCAGTGGTTTCGGCGCAGGAAGTCGGCCTGGCCGACTTCCCGCGCCGAGGCGTTTGGGTGGCCCCTCGCGAGGAGCGAGGGGCCACCCGGAGTTCAGGCGTGGTGGTCGAATTCGCCGGCTTTGAGGCCGTGGAGGAGAGCGGCGAAGGTGGCGGGGGTGGTGTGGAGGATGGTGTGGCCCTCGTCGGACTCGCGGAGTTCGATCAGGCCGTCGATCGCGCGGACTTCCACGCATTCGTTGTTCGCGGCGCTGAAGCTGGACTTCTGCCACTGTGACCTACTCATACGTCTTCTTCACATCCTCCATGACGGATCGAATGAACTCACGTGATCCTTCTTCGGAGAGTGCCTTGGAGTCCAGGCGAGAGAAGATCGCTCGGTGCTTGGCCAAGTCTGCTGGGGAGTCGAAGAAGAGTGCGCCTTGGGTTACGTCCATCTGGATGGTGTCCAGCTCAGCGACGGGCCCTTCGGCGAAGGTGAGGTTCTCGCCGGACCCCGGAAAGGTGTCGACGGCGAAGGGTACGACGCGGACTGAGATGCCAGGCTGCTCGGAGTCATCGAGGAGCGAGCTGAGCTGACCGGCGAGGACCTTGGGGCCGCCGAACTGCATCCGCAAGGCGGCCTCGTGGACAAACACTTGGAGGGGGATCGCGCCGGAGCGGACGACCTCTTGCCGCTTGATTCGGAAGGCTGTTCTGGTGGCGATGTCCTGTGGCGGCAGCGGAGGAAAGATTCGGTCGAACACGGCCGAGGCGTAGTCGCTGGTCTGAAGCAGGCCGGGCACGAAGGTGGTCGTGCAGATGGTCAGCCGCGTGGCGCGGCTCTCAAGTTCTGCGACCTCAAGGAAGTCGATGGTCAGAGTGCCGCGATACTTCTCCCACCAGCCTTTCTCTCGCTCCGAAGCCATATTGACAAGGGCGTTGATCAGTGGCTGATTGGCGCAGTTGCATGCGGAAGCGACGGTCCGCAGACGCTCGGGGCTGACGCCGATCTTGGCCTTCTCCATCTGCGTCATCTGTCCAGGACTGATCCCGAGGGTGCGGGCGAGTTCGCTGCCGCCGAGGCTGGCTTGCTCCCGCATTCTCCGCAGCTCGGTACCGAGTCGACGCTGACGGAGAGTCGGATTGGAGCGAAGGGGCATGGCGTCCTCTCAACCGGTGCTCGGGCCAGTGTGCCGCGCTGGCGGTGCGCAGGTCCATCTGGGCCGCTTCCACGATAGAGCGAATTCTTAGGCGCAGACCTCAAAACTCAGGCACTGTCCGCTATGGTCGATCTCACATCGATCCGACGGATCGTCAGTAACGCCTATCCGTCGCACCGCAGAGCAGCCATGCCCATCTGCCTGGCCTAGTTCACGGCGACGTATCCGCCGGACATTCACCCCACACCACGCCCGGGAGCTCTCCCATGCGTCACCTCAACACGCCCTCGTTCGCCCTCACCCGCCAGTCCCTCCGCGACGCGATGATCCGCTCCGGCTGGCACCCCTCCGCCACCTTCGACGCCGAACTCGCCCTCTGTGAGCTGCTCGTGAACGCCTGGCGGCACGGCAACACCCCCGCGCCGATCATCGAGATCCTCTTCCTCGGCGAGATCCTCCGGGTCTCGGTCTCCGACGAGAGCCCGGTGCTGCCCGACCGGCGAACCCCCGACCTCCTCGCCGAGTCCGGCCGGGGCCTCCAGCTCGTCGCGGGCCTCACCACTCGCTGGGGCGTGGACCCCCAGGAGCGCGGCAAACGCGTCTGGTTCGAGCTGGACGCGGCCTGATGAAGAACCGCCACCCCATGAAGCCGACCGACCCCCGGATCCGGCACTTCACCGACGACCACATCCGCACCCTCCTCGCCGAAGTCCAGGAGCGCGGAAAGAAGTTCGGCCTCATCTGGCCCTCCGCCGACACCGACAAGACCATCGACGGCCGCGTCCTGGTCCGGTTCAACACGGCGCCCGCGTCGACCCTCCTGAACCTCCTCTCCCTCCTTCTTGACACCGAACGCGACCGGGACACCACGTGCGGTTCCTGATCGCCACGGCCTTCGCCGTCCTCCTCGCGCTCGCGATCGCGACCGTAGCCCTGGGCGTCATCACCGCCCTCCGTGCGACCCCGCCCGACGAGGACGGCTGACCGAGCCGGATGTGCGGCGGGTCGCGTGCACAGGCCCGCCGTGCCGGATTCAGTCCTGCCGCCGAACCCGCCGCTCCACGTTTCCGCGGATCGCCCGGGACGCCGTCCCGGCCGCTGCCGCGAGGAACACGAAGTTGTACCCGATCTGCAGCACCACGATGAGCCGTGCCGTCTGCCCCGTCGGCGTGATGTCCCCGTACCCCACCGTCGCCAGCGTCACGATCGTGAAGTACAGCGCGTCCAGCCGCGTCTCCAGCCCCGCGAACTCGGCCTTGTGGGAGCCCATCGCGTAGTACGTCGTCGAGAAGATGGTCACCGCCAGGAAGATCAGGAAGGCCAGCCAGGGCACCGGTCGCTTCGCGGTCCCCCGCATCACCCCGACGATCTCGGCCAGCATCAGCCAGCTCAACCCACCCAACGCCCCCACGAAGGCCGACCAGCTCAGCACCGGTCGGCGGTCGCCGAACCACTCCAGCGGCAGCGTGAAGTACCCGACCATCAGCAGCGTGCACCCGACCAGCAACCAGGCCCAGGCCCGTAGGTCGGCAGGCGGGGGAGGGGGGTTCTCGGACATCCCGCCCAGCCTTCCCCACCAGCACCCGCCCCGCCCGCCCGACTACTCCGATCAGGCCGGCCCCTGCTGGATCGCCAACACCGCCAGCCGCACCCGGTTGGGGCTGCCCGTCTTCGTCATCAGGTTCGACGCGTGCGTCTCCACCGTCGTCACCCCGAGGTGCATCCGACCGGCGGTCTCACTGCTCGACAGCCCCTCCGCCAAGTGGCGGATCCCCACCCTCCTCCGACCGGCCGGACCGGTCGGATGGTCGGACAAGGGCCCCGGAACAGCGTTGAGCCCCCGGTGGGGTCCACCGGGGGCTCAACGGGGGCTTGTGCGACTCAGGCGGTCGTCTCGGGGCTCTTCGCCTCGGTGGCCTTGGTCACGTTGGTCGGCGTGACGGCCGGACGGTCGGCGGGCTGCTGCGGGGCAGCCGTGCTCTGGGCGGTGCCGGCCTCCGCCGAGGGGTCCTCCTCGCGCATCGCCTTGGTCTCCGCCTTCAGGATGCGCATCGACTTGCCGAGGCCGCGGGCCATCTCCGGCAGCTTCTTCGACCCGAACAGCAGGATGACGACCGCCAGCACCACGAAGATGTGCCAGGGCTCAAGACCGTTCCGCAGCATCCCTGGCCACCGGTCCCTTCTTGTCTAGAGTCACGGAGGGCGCTAGCGCCCATGCTCGCCAGTATGCCTGGACCTGACGGCGAACGGATACACCGGCCGGGAAACGCTGGCCAAAAACCAGGTGCCGCCCACGCGGGCCGTGCGTGCGGGCGGGGGCGTTCCCGGGTGATCGGTGTCCTGCCTCGCAACCGTACGGGCGCCGGTGCGATCAGTAGACGAACGGCACCAGGCGCTTCGACGCCCCACGGTACTCCGCGTACGCCGGTCCGAAGGCCGAGAGCAGCAGTCGCTCCTCGGCGGCGATCCGCCATCCGTACGCGCCGAGCAGCAGCGCGGTGACCACCAGGGCCGCCGCCCAGCCCGCCGTACCGAGCGCGTAGCCGCCCCAGACCAGCAGGCTGCCCGCGTAACCGGGGTGGCGGATCAGCCGGTACGGGCCGTCGCGGACGACGTGCTGGGTGTCCACGGTCCGCAGGGTGCGGGTGTAGTACCGGCCCAGGGTCCGCATGCCCCAGGCCCGCAGCGCCAGCCCGGCGGCGACCAGGACGACCCCGAACCAGCGGGCCCAGGTGGGCAGTTCGCCGATCGAGGCGCGACCGAACAGCGCCACGACCAGGGCGGACGCGAGGTAGCAGCCGATCAGTAGCCGGGTCGAGCCGCGGTCGCGGTCGTCCGCGTGCCAGCTGCCGGTGGCGGCGTCCTCGCGGCGGCGCAGCAGCAGCTCGTAGCCGACCCAGCAGACGAGGCCGAGCAGGGAGAGGAGGGACGGCAGGGACATGGCGGCTCCTGACGGTCGTGGTGACCCCTCCACGGTCCTCCGGCCGGCCCGCCGCGACACGCACCCGGGGGTGGACGTCGGAGCGTCCACCCCCGGGTGGACGGTCACCGGCCGGTCACTCCGGGCACCGGGCCAGCAGGTAGCCGCGCCGGGTGGCCGCCTCCTCGGGCAGGCCCTCCCGCTCCAGCCGCGCCTCGACGGCGAACCCGGCCTCGGCGAGGCGGGCGGCGACCGTGTCGGTCCGCAGGAAGTGGAAGTCCACGTCGACCGGATGGCCCCACCACTGCGCCATCCGGTGTACCTCGTCGCCCAGGTGGAAGGAGACCAGCAGCACCCCGCCGGGCCGCAGCACCCGCCGCATCTCGACGAAGGCGGGCAGCAATTCCTCCGGCTCCAGGTGGATCACCGAGTACAGCGCCACGGCGGCCGCGAACTCCCCGTCGGCGGCCGGCAGTGCCAGCAGGTCGCCGGTGCGGAACTCGGCCTTGGGCTGCTCGCGCCGGGCCAGCTCGACCATCTTCGGCGAGAGGTCGACCCCCACCACCGCGGCCCCCTGGCCGACCAGCCACCCCGTCACATGCCCCGGCCCGCACCCCAGGTCGGCGACCGTCCCGCCGGCCGACTCCTCCACGATCACCCCGAGCAGCGCCCGGTCCACCGTCTTGTACGCCAACTCACCCCCGATCCGCCCCAGGTACTCCTCCGCCACCACGTCGTAACTACCGCGCACCCGCCCGTGACCAGTCGCCATGCCCCCACCCTGGCACGCCCGGCCGCCCCCGCACCGGGCCTTTCCGCACCCCGCCTTTCCGCACCCCGCCCGGCCGCCCGCGGACGGCGGAGAGCCCCCGCCCGGGGTGGGCGGGGGCTCTCGATGACTCGCACGGATCGGGGCCGACGGGTGGGTCAGGCGGCAGCGGCCTCGGGCTCGGGGGCCGGGGTGGCCGCCGGGAGGTGGCGCAGGAGGCGGTAGGCCAGGAAGGCCGCGCCGAGGGCGAAGAGGAGGCCGACGACGGCGGCGACGTGGAGGCCGTCGGTGAAGGCGGTGCGGGCGGTCTCCAGCAGGTCCGCGCCGAGCTGCCCGGGCAGGTGGGCCGCGACGGAGACCGCGCCGCCGAGGGTGTCCTGGGCCGCGTCGGCGGCCTGGCCGTCGACGCCCGCCGGGAGGGCGCCGTCCAGCTGGTGGCGGTAGACCGCGGCGCCGGCTGCGCCGAGCAGGGCGATGCCGAGCGAGCTGCCGAGTTCGACGGCGGTCTCGGAGGTGGCGGAGGCGGCGCCGGCCTGCTCGACCGGGGCGGCGGAGACGACCATCTCGGCGGTCATCGTCATGGTCCCGACCGTTCCGGCGGCCAGCACGCCCGCTGCCGTGAGGATGAGCGCCAGCGGGGAGTGGGCGCCGACCTGGGTCATCAGCGCGAAGCCGGCCGCGCCGACCAGGAAGCCGCCGCCCATCAGCACCGCCGGGCGGACCTTGCCGGCCAGTGCCGAGGTGACCCCGATCGCCGCGCCGACGCCGACGCTCGGCACCAGCGACCAGAGCGAGGCGGTGAACGGGCTCATGCCCTTGACCAGCTGAAGGTACTGCGAGGTGAAGAGGGCGAAGCCCATCATCGCGAACATCGCGAGGGTGTTGACGCTGATCGCTCCGCTGAAGGTGCGGATCCGGAACAGGCTCAGGTCGATCAGCGGGTTGGCGGCGGTGCGCTGGCGCCGGACGAACGCACCGGCCGGCAGCAGTCCGGCGACGACGGCGAGTGCGGGCAGCGTGCTCCAGCCGTCCACGGCGAGGGTCTTGATCCCGTAGACCAGGGGAAGGATCGCGGCGAGCGAGAGCGCGGCGCCGGGCAGGTCGAAGCGGCCGGTGCGGGTCGCGGTGCGGTACTCGGGCAGCAGGACGGGCGCGGTCAGCAGCACCAGGACCATCACCGGGACGGCGAGCAGGAAGGCCGAGCCCCACCAGAAGTGGTCGAGCAGCAGGCCGCCCGCGACCGGGCCGAGGGTGGCCCCGGCGGTGAGCATGCCGCCCCAGGCGCCGAGGGCGATCTGCCGCTGCTTGGGGTCGTGGAACATGTTGCGGATCAGCGCGAGGGTCGAGGGCATCACGGTGGCCCCGGCGGCGCCGAGCACGGCGCGGGCGGCGATCAGCTGCTCGGCGCTGCCGGACCAGGCGGCCAGCAGCGAGGCGCCGGTGAAGCCGGCGGCGCCGATCATCAGCAGCCGGCGGCGGCCGATCCGGTCGCCCAGCGCGCCCATCGTGATGAGCAGCCCGGCCAGCAGGAACGAGTACATGTCCATGATCCACAGCTGTTGGGTGCCGCTCGGCGCCAGCGTGGTGGAGATGTACGGGACGGCGAAGAACAGCACGCCCATGTCCATGGACAGGACGAGCGTCGGGAGCAGGAGGACGGCCAGGCCGATCCATTCGCGGCGGCCTGCGCGGCCGGTGGTTGCGGTCATGGGGAAGACAGTACGGACGTGTCAGACACTTGTCTAGTACGTACGTGTAAATCGATCGTGCAAGACGACTGTGCAAGACATTCGTGCAGTCCTTCCGTAGGATCAAGGGCATGGGAAACCGCGAAGACCTGATGGCCGGCGCCAAGCGCTGCCTGTACGAGAAGGGCTACGGGCGCACCACGGCCCGCGACATCGCGACCGCCTCGGGCGTCAGCCTGGCCGCGATCGGCTACCACTTCGGCTCGAAGGACGCCCTGCTCAACGCCACGATGATCGAGGCGATCGGCGAGCTGGGGCAGAACATGGGCGCGGTGGTCGTCGCCGCCAACGGCACCTCCGACGATCCGGAGGAGCGCTTCGCCGCCGCCTGGGAGGGGCTCAAGGGCGTCTTCGTCGAACACCGGGGCCTCTGGGCGGCCCAGTTCGAGGCGCTCGCCCTGGCCGGGCACGAGCCCGAGCTGGCGGCCGCGTTCGCGGGGGCGCAGAAGAAGGGCCGGCTCGGCCTCGCGGCGTTGTTCCAGGGGCTGCCCGAGGTGCCGGACACCGAGGAGGAGCTCGCCCGCGGCGCCTTCTACCAGATCCTGCTGGCCGGGTATCTCGCCCAGTGGCTGGCCGCGCCCGAGCTGGTGCCCAGCGGCCAGGAGTTCCTGCGCGGACTGCGGCTGGTCAGCGGCAGCGTGCTGGGCGCCGACAAGCCCTGACGGCCGTTACGCCCTGCCGGCTGTCGCGCTGGCGGCCGTTGCACCCTGACCGCTGTCGCGCCGACCGCTGTGGCGCTGACCGCCGTCACGCGGTGACGGCCGTCAGCAGCACCACCGAGTCGACGTGGGCGAGCAGCCCGTGCCGCTCCTGCGGGACGGGCTCCAGCTCGCCGACGGACAGTTCCGTCCGCCGCCCGGCGATGGTCAGGGACACCCGGCCGCGCAGCACCTGGACGCTGCCGGCGGTGGGCGGGGTGTGCTCGTCCAGCGCGGTTCCGGCGGTCAGCGCGATCACGGTCTGCCGCAGCACGCCGTCGCGCAGCACCAGATGGGCGCTGCGCCCGTGCGGGCTTCCGGCCGCCAGGGCCGTGTGCTCCACGGCGAGCCGTTCGAGATCGGGCATCGCGCCGCCTCCTCCTCACCCCGTAGCCAGGGTCGCGGACGCGCCGGCGAACCGCACCCGGAGGGGCCCGGAGCGGGGCCGAGGTGCAGCGCCTGCCGGTTGCCCCCATCGTGGAGGTATGGCGACCAACCAGAGCATCTTCAACGGGTTCCAGGTCAACCGGTCGATGCTGGCCGGCGGCGTGGTGCTCACCGGTATCGGCTCGGCGCTCGGCGCGGCCGGGACGGCGATGGTGTGCGTGGCACTTCTCGCCGCCGGCCGCAACTGGCTGCGCAACCTGGACACCCCGCCGACCGCACTCGCCCACCGGGCCCTGCACGAGGCCAGGGTGGCCTCCTCGGCCGGCTGGGAGGCCTGGCGCGCGGAGCACGGCTCGCCCAACTGAGCGCGCCCGCCCGACTGAGCGCGCCCGCCCGACTGAGCGCGCCCGCTCGGTCGAGCGCATCGGCCCGCACGGAGACGGGCGCGGCGGGCCGTCATGGGGGCACGGCCCGCCGCGGCTTGGAAATTTCCCCGGGCTCCTACAACGCGCCTACAGCCCCATCGACTTGGCGACGATGCTGCGCATGACCTCGCTGGTGCCGCCGTAGATCCGGAACACCCGGTTGTCGGTGTAGAGCCGGGCGATCGGGTACTCCAGGATGTAGCCGTAACCACCGTGCAGCTGAAGGCACTTGTCGATGACGACGGAGGCGGACTCGGTGCAGAACAGCTTCGCGGCGGCCGCGTCCGCGACGCTCAACTCGCCGTTCTGGTACAGCTCCAGCGCGCGGTCCACCATCGACTGCTGCGCCATCACCTGGGACTCGCAGTCGGCCAGGGTGAACTTGGTGTTCTGGAACTCGGCCACCGCCTTGCCGAACACCTTGCGGTCCTTGACGTACCGCACCGCGAAGCGCACCGCCGCCGCGGCCGCCGCGTAGGCGCCGACGGCGATCGCGAGGCGCTCCTGCACCAGGTTGTGGGTCAGGTAGGAGAAGGCCCTGCCCTCCTCGCCGAGCAGGTTCTCCACCGGCACCTTGACGTCGCTGAACGCCAACTCGGCGGTGTCCGAGGTGCGAAGGCCGATCTTCTGCAGCTTGCGGCCGACGGTGTAGCCCGCCGACGTGGTGTCCACGCAGAGGATGGACAGGCCGGCCCGGCGGTTCTGCGGGTCGTACGGCGCGGTGCGGCAGACCACCAGGACCAGGTCGGCCAGCACGCCGCCGGTGATGAAGGTCTTCGCGCCGTTCAGGACGTAGTGGGTACCGTCCTCGGAGAGCCGCGCGGTGGTGGTGATGCCCGCGAGGTCGGAGCCGGCGCCCGGCTCGGTCATCGCGATCGCGGTCATGATGTCGCCGGAGACGAAGCCGGGCAGCCAGCGCTGTCTCTGCTCCTCGTTCGCGTACTCCAGCAGGTACGGCAGCACCAGCCCGGTGTGCACGCCGGAGGAGCCGAAGCTCACGCCCGCCCGGGCGGTCTCCTCGGCGATCACCGCTTGGTACTTGAAGCCGCTCTCGCCCGCGCCGCCGTACTCCTCCGGCACCTCGATGCCGTAGACGCCGAGTTCGCCGAGCTTGCGGTAGAAGTCGCGCGGCGGGTGGCCGTCGGCCTCCCAGCTCTCGTAGACCGGGACGACCTCGTTCGCGATGAAGTCCCGGATGGTCTCCCGGAAGGCCTCGTGGTCCTCGTTGAACACGGTGCGGCGCACGGCGGCGCTCCCTTCGACGGCGCCGGCCGGCGGACCGGCCAAGGCGGAACGGCCCAGGTGGTGGCCCCACAAGTTAATCGTCGGTAGCTTCGGCTGTCCAGAGTCGACCGGTCCGCGAATCCCGGCCGCCGGGGCTGCCAAGTGAATCCTTGCTAGCCTTCGGACGGCGTTCGGAGGAGTCCGCGAGGGAGGTGCCGCCATGGTGGTCCGACGGCCGCCCGGCCGGCGCGCCCAGATCCTCGCCGTGGCCGCCGACCGCTTCCACCGCAGCGGCTACCACCAGGTCTCGATGACCGAGGTCGCCGCCGGGGTCGGCATCACCGCGCCCGCGCTCTACCGGCACTTCCGCGGCAAGCCCGAACTGCTCGACCGCGCCGTCCGGCTGGGCCTGGACGCGCTCGCCGACGGCCTGCGCGCGGCCGGCACCACCGCCGAACTCGGCGCCGTGTTGGCCGCGGTGGCGGTCGGCCACCGTCCACTCGGCACCCTGGTGCAGCGCGACGCCCGACTGCTGCCGCCGGCCCGTCGGGCGGCGCTGCGGCGCGAACTCCGCGCCGACGTCGCCCTGATGACCGCCGTGCTGCGCGCCGAGCGCCCCGAACTGGGCGGTGCCGACGCCGAGTTGCTCTGCTGGGCGGCGCTCTCGGCCTGCTCCGGGCTGTCCTACCAGTCGGCCGCGCCGCAGCCCCGCCGGGCCGAGGCGCTGCTGCGCGAGACGGTCGCGGCCGTCCTCGCGGTGTCCCTGGACGGTACGGCCGTCGGCCCCGAGGCCGTCCCCGGGCCTGAGCCGAGGCCCGGGGCCCGCCGGGAGGAGCTGCTCGCGGCGGCCGTCCGGCTGTTCCACCAGCGCGGCTTCGACAACGTCAGCACCGACCAACTCGGGGCCGCGGTCGGCATATCCGGTCCCAGCGTGTACCGGCACTTCGACAGCAAGGCGCACCTGCTCGCCGCCTCCCTGGGGCGCAGCCGCGAGCGGCTCCGGCACGAGGTGGAGGGTGCCATCGCGGCCGCCGCCGGGCCGGAGGAGGCGCTGGCGGCCGGGCTCGGCGCGTACGTCGACTTCGCGCTGCGCAACGGCGACTACCTGGGCGCGATGCTCAGCGAGACCGAGCGGCTGGCCCCGCCGGACCGGCGGGCCGCGGTGGACTTCCGACGGGACTTCCTGCGGACCTGGGTCGAGCTGCTGCAGCAGGTGCGCCCCGCCTTCGACGCGGTGGACGCCCGGATCCGGGTGCACGCGCTGTTCGCGCTGGTCAACGACGGGGTGCGGAACCGTCCGCACAGCGCCCGGCCGGACCTCGGCGACTGCCTGCTGCGCCTCGGCCGGGCGGTGCTGGGGCTGTCCTGACGCACGGGTCGGGCCGGGTGCCCGCCCGTCTGCGCGGGGCGGGCACCCGGCCCGTTCGGTCCGCCCGTGTCGGCCTAGGAGAGGGCGTGCGGGTAGTAGACCCGGGCGTCGAAGTCGCCGTTGCCCTGCAGGGCGCCGACGGTCCCGCCGTTGCCGGCCACGGCGAGGCCGTTGTTCTGGTTGCTCGCACCCGAGCCGGTGGCCGTCTGCTGGGTGTTGACCACGTTGCCGTGGACGTTGCCGATGATGTTGTTGGAGCCGACGTTGCTCACGACGCTGCTGTTGGAGTGGTCGATCGCGCCGGCGCCGTCGTCGGCGTGCGCGGTGGCGGCACCGACGCCGACGAGGAGGAACGCCCCGAGGGCGGTGACGGCGGCGGCTGCGCGAATACGGGACACGCTGGTCTCCCTGAGCTGGAAGTGCGAGATGTGGCGCGATACCGGAGTGGCCGCTCCGTGGCGCCGTTGCCTGACGTCGCACGATCAGCATTCACCAGCGACGCGGACGAACTCCATCAAACGGGTGGCATTTCCCCCGATGGTGGGGGACCGGTCAATTCGGAGTTGACCGCAATGCGTCACCAGCTCGTCGTCTGTCCGTCATTCCGTCAGAAAGAAAGAAATGGTCGCCGGATTGTCGCACTGGCACACTGGGGACCCATGTCTGAAGGTGCCCCGACCGAGCCCACCCCCGCCGAGGACCTGCGCACCACCGAGGTCGATCTCGGCGGCCTGGTGAACGTCCTCGCCACCCACCTCTACTCCACCCCGCTGGTCGCCCTGCGCGAACTCGTCCAGAACGCCCACGACTCGCACACCCGCCGGCTCCTGGAGGACCCGGAGGGCGACCACCGCCGGCTGATCCGGGTGCGCGCCGACACCGAGCGGCGGACCGTCTCCGTCGAGGACACCGGGGCCGGCCTCACCGAGCCCGAGATCCACTCCTACCTCGCCACCGTCGGCACCGGCTACACCCGGATGCTGCGCGAACTGACCGGCAACCAGGAGCTGATCGGCGCCTTCGGCCTGGGCTTCCTGTCCGCCTTCGCGGTCGCCGACGAGGTCACCGTCACCACCACCTCGCACCGCGAACCGGGACTCGGCCACCGCTACCGCAGCCGCGGCGGCGAGCAGTACCGGGTCGAGCCGGTCCCCGCGCGGCCGCAGCCGGGCACCGTGGTCGAGCTGGCGCTCAAGACCGAGCACGCCCACCTCGCCGACGAGCACGCCCTGCGCGAAGTCCTCGGCCGCTACTGCGTGTTGCTGCCGATCCCGGTCTACGTCGGCGAGGACACCGAACTGGTCAACTCCGTCCAGGTGCCCTGGCGGCAGACGATCGACGGTGACCGGCACGCCGCCCGGATGCGCTTCGCCACCGCCTTCGGGCGTCGCTTCGAGCCGCTCACGGCCTTCCCCGTCCACCCCGTCGAGGACGCCACCGACGCCGTCGGCCTGCTCTGGGTCCAGGACGGCGGGACCTACGGCAGCAGCGACAACCGCGACCTCGCCGTCTACCTGCGCGGCATGCTGCTCGCCGAGGACGCCCGCGACCTGCTGCCCAGCTGGGCCGGGTTCATCGGCGGCGTGGTGGAGTCCAACCGGCTCACCCCCACCGCCAGCCGCGAGGACCTCCAGCGCGACGAGCACTACCGCGCGCTGCAGAAGGCCCTCACCGACGCCATCGTGGACGGCCTGTACGAGACGGCCCGGCTGCGGCCCGCCGCCTGGCGGCGCATCCTCACCCGGCACGGCCAGGACCTGCTCGGCGCCGCGCTCTGCGACGAGCGGCTGTTCACCCTGCTCGCCGACGACGTCCCGGTGCCCACCTCGCAGGGCGACCTCACCGCGGGCGCGCTGCGCGCGGCCGGCGGGGGAGCGGTGCACGTCGCGCTCGGCAGCGGCGGCGGCTTCGAGGAGATGCTCTACTGGGCGATGCAGGTGCCGATCGCCCGCGGCGACCGCTACGCCGTCCTGCCGTTCCTGCGCCGCTACGCCCGGCTGCGCGGCTGCCGGCTGGTCGAGCTGGGCAGCGAGCAGGGCAACCGCGAACTCTTCCGCGACCCGGAGCGCCCGCTGCCGCCGGAGGAGTCGGCCTGGCTGGCCGGCGCCCTCGCCGACCCGGGCGAGCAACTCGTCCCGGCCCGTTTCGACCCGCCGGGCCTGCCGCTGGTCCTGGTGCCGGACCGCGAGGCCGAGCGGAAGGCCCTGATCGAGGACGACCGGGCCGACGCCCGGATCCCGTCCGCCGCGCTGCGGCTGGCCCGGGCGTTCACCGCCCGCACCGACGGCGGGGTCAAGGCCCGGCTCTACCTCAACCTGGCCTGCCCGGCCGTCCAGGACCTGCTCACCGCTTACCGCACCGGGCACACCGGCAGCGCCACCGCGGCCGGGCTGCTCCGCTCGGTCAAGGTGATCATGGCCTCCGCCTCGGCCGGCCCCTCCGAGGGGGACCTCGGCGCCGCGCTGGCCGGCATCGGTACGGCGGTCTCCGCCCTGACCGCCGCCGTCCCGACCGGCCTGCCGGACGTCCCGGACAGCCCCGGGGCGCTCTCCGAGGGAGCGTGAGGGGCACCGTCGGGAACGCCGTGACGGGCGGATCGGGGCGCCGTGACGGACGGATTGTCAGTGACTTGCGGTAGACAACTCATCAGCACGACGCAGGGGGAGCGACCATGACGACCGACATCTGGGCCTGGGTCCACGACACCCACCATCAGTTGGCCGAGGGCGGCCACCGGCGGCTGGCCGACGCCATCTACGAGCTCCCCGGCCACGCCAACGAGGGCCGCAACGAGCAGCTGGACGCGGTCTACCCGGAGGCGCTGGCGGCCGCCCGGGCGCTCGGCCTGCCGTGGGTCGAGGTCTACCTGCGGCACTGGCGGATGCAGAACCTGCTGAACAAGCGTCACCAGGGCGAGCAGGCCCTGCCCGAGGCGGTCGACCTGCTGGAGTTCGCCCACCGCGAGGAGACCGCCGGTTGCCCGCAGTCGGTCTGCGTGGTGCAGGACTTCGCGATCTGTCACGCGCGGGTCGACGGCCCCGGCTACGTGCCGCAGCGGCTGGAGGTGCTCGGCGAGACGCTGGAGCGGATCGAGCCGGGCCGCGCCTGCTTCGACTGCCTCTCCCGCGAGTACGCCGACGCGCTGGAGGACGACGGCCGCCCGGCCGAGGCGCTCAGCCACCTGGACACCGCGGCCGCCCGAATACAGGCCGCAGGCGAGCGGCTCTCGCTGCACTTCCACCACGCCCGGGCCGGCACCCTGCACCGGCTGGGCCGGCACGAGGACGTGCTCGCGCTGGTCGACACCGCCGAGCAGGCCGAACGCGCCCGGGGCCGCGAGATCGACGAGAGCGACCGGCTCTGGGGCGGCCTGCTGAGGGCCCGCGCGCTGGCCTCGCTCGGCCGGATCGACGAGGCGCTCGCCCTGCTGCCCGCCCGCGAGGCCGCCGAGCGCCACGCCGACCTGCGCCAGGCCTGGACGGAGACGGTCGAGCTGCTGGTCGTGGCCGGCGCCTGGGAGAACGACATCGAGCTGGGCGCCGTGCTGGCCGGCTGGGTCGGTTACCTGGACGGCACCGGCTCGCACCGCCCGTGCGTGGACCTGCTGCTGGCGGCGGGTCGGCTGGCGCTCGCCCGCGGTGCCCGTACGGTGGCGATCACGCTCGCCGCGACCGGGGAGCGTAAGCTCACCCAGTTGCGTCGCACCGACGGCGTGGCCCAGGCTGTCGCCGCCCTGCGCGCGGCCGCCGAGGCGCTGCCGGTGCCCGAGCTGCCGGTTCCGTCGGGCGAACTGACGACGCACCTGCAGGCCCAGGCCGAGGTGCACCCCGAGACCGACGCCGACCTGCTCTCCGTCGCCCTGGACCGGTACCAGGGTGAGCAGGCCGGCGCCACCGAACTGGCGATCTTCCTGGCCTTGCTGCTCGGTGAGCTCGGCCATGCCCGGGCCTCCGCCGACCTGCTGTGGCGCCGACTGGAAGCGGACCCGGCCGACGCGCAGCTGATCGATGTCCTCGGTCACACCCTGGTCGAGGCCCGGGACGCCGAGGGCGTGCGCCGTCTCGCCGACCGGCTGGCCGTGACCGGCCCGGCCGACTCGCACTGGATACGCGCCCGCCTGGCCACCACCGAGGGCCGCTGGGCCGAGGTGCTGGAGCACTGCGAGGCGATCCTCGCGCTGGACGACAGCCGGATCAACACCCGCCGCCTGGCCTCCGCCGCCGCCACCCACCTGGGCGACCACGTCGCCGCGCAGCGCTACCTCCAGGAGCTGCTGGATCGCGCCCTGCCCGCCGAGCAGGCCGGGGAGGAGGTCCACCTGACGGTCCAGGAGGCCGACCTCTGGCACCTGGCGGCCGTGGCCACCGCCAACCGGGACTGGGCGGTGGTCCGCTCCACCGGCGCGCGGCTCGGCATCGAGTTCGACGAGCCCGAGGGCCCGGTGGACGAGGAGTGGCAGCTGGTCACCGTCCGCACCACCCGTACCGACGGCACGACGGCCGAGCTGGCCGCCGTCCGGACCGGGCCGGCCACCGCCCGGATCCTGCCGGTGCTGGGCGACAGCCTGACGCTCAACCACGGCGACGTGGTGGTGTTCGTCCCGGCGCTGCGGGAGCCGCCGCCGGGGGAGGAGGCCCCCGAGGCGGAGCGGGCGCGCTGGCGCCCGGAGTTCGAGCTGCTGACCCTGCTCGACCCGGCCGGCTACACCACGTACTGGATCGACGGCGCCTGGCCCGGCGACGACGCCTGGGCCGAGCTGCGCGACGGTCTGCGGGAGTCCGGCTACGCGGTCTGGACGTACAGCGGGGACCAGTACCGGGTCGTCGACCCGGCGGACGAGAGCGAGAAGACGACGCTGCCCGGCATCTACGCCGCGCTCGGGGTGCCGCCGACCGCCTCGGCCGAGGAGGCCGACGCGCTGATGCACCGGCTCACCGCCGGCTGGGAGCACCCGCTCGCCTGGCTCGACCTGGCCAAGGCGGCGGAGGCGGACCTCGGCCGGCACACGGAGATCATCGAGCGCTACGGGCTCTGAGCCCCCGCCCTCCCCGGCGCCCCGGCCCCGGCGGTCACCGACTGCCGGGGTCGAGGCGTTCCCGGCGCCAGTGCGCCGCACCCTGCCCGGGAACCTTTCCGGCCACAGTCGAGTCTTTACCAGTGCTTTGCTTTTTCATTGCTGAGCCTCGACCCCGGGAGTGCCCGTACCGTGACCAGCCTCGCCCTCGGCCCCTCCTGGCTCGACCCGACCAACCTGATCTCCACCTTCGGCCTGATCGGCATCCTGGCCGTCGTCTTCGCCGAGTCCGGCCTCCTGGTCGGCTTCTTCCTCCCCGGCGACTCGCTGCTGTTCACCACCGGCCTGCTGCTGGCCGGCGGCACCTACCTGCACCAGCCGCTCTGGCTGGTCTGCGCGCTGATCGTGCTGGCCGCGGTCGCCGGGGACCAGGTCGGCTACCTGTTCGGCCGGAAGGTCGGGCCGAGCCTGCTCCGCCGTCCCGACTCCCGGGTCTTCAAGCAGGAGAACGTCGAGAAGGCCGCCGCCTTCTTCGAGCAGCACGGCCCCAAGGCGATCGTGCTGGCCCGCTTCGTGCCGATCGTCCGCACCTTCACCCCGATCGTGGCCGGGGTGAGCAGGATGAACTACCGCGGCTTCGCGGTCTTCAACGTGGTCGGCGGCGTGCTGTGGGGCGCCGGCGTCACCGTGCTCGGCTACTTCCTCGGCCGGATCCCCTTCGTCCGGGACAACATCGAGGCGATCCTGGTCGGCATCGTGCTGGTCTCGGTGATCCCGGTGGCGATCGAACTGCTCCGGGCCCGCCGTTCCGGCACGGCGACCACCGCCCGCCACCGCGCCGGGTAGGCGATCGAGGCGCAGGCCACGGGACGTCCCGTACATGTGCGTCACACTGTTCGATCAGGCAAGGTGTAACCCGAGATCGAACGGTGGCCGGAGGCCACCAGGGGCGGCAAGGAGCGGAAGTGCCTAAGCGGGGCCGACCGGGTGCGGGCAAGCGGGCGAGGGGAGGCCGGGCGGTCCGTCAGGCGAGGCAGGCGCCGCCGAAGCCGGTGCACCCCGCCGACGCACCGCCCACCGAGGGCCTGCTCGGCCACCCCGCCCCGCCCGTCGAGCCCACCACCGTCGTCCCGTTCGTCCCGCCGATCCCGGAGACCAAGGGCCTGCTGACCCCGGAACCGGCTCCACAGCCGCGCGTCGAGCCGACCCCGGAGCCGCACCCCGACCTCACCATCGAGGTGCGCCCCCGGGAGCCCCGCCCCGAGGAGGGACGCCCGGCCCGCCGCCGCTCGGTCGCCGAGGACACCCTCACCCCCGAGGAGTGGCGCGCGGCCGGCTACACCCCGCCCACCGGCATCCCGATCCCCGAGCTCACCCCCGGCGCCCCCGGCGAGGCACCGTGGCCGGACCGGATGCGCACCCTGCTGCGCACCCCGATGTCCGAGCGCCCCGCCTTCGAGCGGACCGCCCGCGAACTGCACCCCTCCGCGGGCACCGCCCGCAACGTGCCCCGCATCCTCGACCTGACGCTGCGCATCGGTGAGCTGCTGCTGGCCAGCGGCGAGGCCGCCGAGGACGTCGAGGCGGCGATGCTCGGCATCGCGCACGCCTACCGGCTGGACCGCTGCGAGCCGCAGGTGACCTTCACCCTGATCGGCATCTCGCACCAGCCCTCGCTGGTCGAGCCGCCGGTCACCGCCGACCGCGTGGTGCGTCGCCGGACCTCCGACTACACCCGGCTGAACGCGGTGTACGAGCTGGTCGCGGACATCACCGCGGAGAAGGTGACGGTCAACGACGCCTACCGCCGGCTGGCCCTGATCCGCCGCAACCGGCACCCGTACCCGGCCTGGCTGCTCGCCCTGACCACCGGTCTGCTGGCCGGCGCGGCGACCTTCCTGGTCGGCGGGCGGATCGACGACAAGGCCTGGCTGGTCTTCGCCAGTGCCTTCGTCGCGGCCGTCCTCGGCGACCGGCTGGCCTCCGCGCTGGCCCGCCGCCGGCTGCCGGAGTTCTACCAGTTCGTCTCGGCCGCGATGCCGGCCGCCGCCTCGGGCATCATCCTGTCCTTCAACGACTGGGGCCTGCGCGGCTCCGTCGTGATCACCGGCGGCCTGTTCGCCCTGCTGCCCGGGCGCGCCCTGGTGGCCGCCGTCCAGGACGGCCTGACCGGCTTCTACATCACCGCCGCGGCCCGTCTGCTGGAAGTGATCTACCTGGTCGCGGGCATCGTGATCGGCGTGATGGTGATCCTCTACCTGGGCGTCGGCTTCGAGGCGAAGCTGAAGCCGGACGAGAGCCTGGCGGGCATCAGCTACCCGCCGGTCCAGATGGTCGCCGCGATGCTGCTGACCCTGGCTTTCGCGATGCTGCTGCAGACCGACCGCCGCACCCTCGCCCTGGTCACGGTCAACAGCGGCATCGGTTGGGCCAGCTACGGCGCGCTGGTCTACAACGCGGGCGTCAACCCGATCGCCGCGACCGGGGTGGCGGCCGGCCTGGTCGGCCTCTTCGGCCAGCTGATGGCGCGCTCCCGCAACGGCTCGGCGCTGCCGTACGTGACCGCCGCGATCGGCCCGCTGATGCCGGGTTCGGCGCTCTACCTCGGGATGCTCGCCTTCGCCCAGGGGCACTCCAGCACCGGTCTGGTGTCGGTCTTCCGGGCGGCGGCGATCGCGATGGCGCTGGCGGTCGGGGTGAACCTCGGCGGGGAGATAGCCAGGCTGTTCCTGAAGCTGCCGGTCGGCGCCGAGCTCCCCTCGCTCTACCCGGCGATGCCGCGCCGGGCGGCCAAGCGCACCCGAGGGTTCTGACCGCGTGTTGACCCGCGGTGGACCCTCTTGGGCCCCGGGCCATGTCACGGCAGGCAGGACGCAGGACCAGGAACGAAGGTAAGACCCATGACCACACTGCTGGACGGCTACCGCGAGCACATCGTCAACGCGCACAAGCAGCCGCTGTTCCTGCTGCTGGTCGGTTTCATCACCTCCTTCGTCTTCATCCGGTTCAGCGTGCGGATGATCCGCGCCCAGGTGCGCTGGTGGCCGGGCAACGTCACCCCGGGCGGCCTGCACATCCACCACATGGTGTTCGGCCTGGGCTTCCTGCTGGTCGGCGGCATCGGGGTGTTCGCCACCTACGGCGGGACCCCGTGGATCGACCTGTTCGGGCTGGTCTTCGGCATCGGCTGCGGCCTGGTGCTGGACGAGTTCGCGCTGATCCTGCACCTGGACGACGTGTACTGGAGCGAGCAGGGCCGCAAGTCGGTGGACGCGGTGATCTTCGGCATCCTGTTCACCGCCCTGCTGCTGATCGGGTACGTGCCGTTCGGCGCCCTGCCGGGCGAGGAGACCAGGTGGGGTCTGATCACGGTGATCTCGGTGAACGCGCTGGCCTCGGTGATCACCCTGTTCAAGGGCAAGGTGTGGACCGGCCTGCTCGGGATCATGGTCCCCGGCCTGTCCTGGATCGGTGCGATCCGGCTGGCCCGTCCGAGCAGCCCGTGGGCCCGCTGGCGGTACAAGCCGCGCTCCCGTCGCCGGGCGCGTGCGCTCCGGCGTGAGCGCCTGCTGCACCGGCGCGCCGACCGGGCCCGCACCTGGCTCTTCGATCTGATCGCCGGCGCCCCGGACAAGGTGTCCGCCAACCACCCGGCCGCCCACCGGGTCGCCGAGCGGATGGCCGCCCGGGCCAGCGCCCACCTCGACGCGCACGCCGCACGGGCGCTGGCCCGTCGTCAGGCCCGGTTGGTCGACCGGCGCTCGGCGGCCGCCCCCAGGGTGGTGGCGCACCTGCCCGCGGTGCAGGCGCAGCCCGGCGAGGGCGCCTCCGGCAGCGGTCCGGGCCGCTCCCGCGGGGCGCAGCAGCGCCGCCGTACGGTCCGGGCCGGGCGCAACCGGACGTACGCGCTCGGCGCGAACGCGCAGCAGCGCCGGCCTCGGCGACACCTCCACCTGCGGACGCGCACCCATCGGATCCACCGGTAGTCCGTATGCCCGGCACGCCCGCCCGGAGTTGACGCATGGTCGGATCATCGGATGGTCACCCGGCCGGCGGGGCGCGTCTGAGATGTGAAAAGCGGCGAAATTGAGAACATGACTGGCGAATGACCGTTCTGTCGCATGATGGGATGATTCGTCGGACCTCTCGCCGCCCGGCCGCCGTCCGCCCGCGAGCCGCTCGGCGTCCGCCGCCGTCCCCTCCGGACCCGTGAGAAGGGATGTTCCGTGGCGCGCAGGCTCCTGCCGACCCTCCTGTTGTCCCTCACCGCCCTGCTCGGGCTGCTCCCCGCCGCCCAGGCCGCCCCGGCGGATCCCGAACCGGCGGCCGGCCGGGCCCGGGGCGACGACGGGGGAGAGGACCCGTACCCGACCACCGAGGAGATCGACCGGGCCCGCGCCGAGGCCGACGGCGTGGCCGCCTCGGTCGCCGCCCTGGAGGCCGAGCTCACCGCCGCCCGGGCCGAACTCGACCAGGCCGAACGCGGAGCCGAAGAGGCCGTCGAGGCCTACAACGGCGCCCAGCTCGCCCTCACCCGGGCCCGCGACGAGGAGACCGCCGCCGCCGGGCGTGCGGCCGCCGCGGAGGCCGCACGCACCGAGGCGGCCGAGGACGCGGCCCGACTGGCCGCCGAAACGTACCGCCAGGGCGCGGGCGCCGAACTGTCCGCGCTCAACGCCCTGCTCGGCGCCCACGGCCCGCGCGAGGCCGGCGAGCGAGCGGCGGTGATCGGCGTGGTCAGTGGGCGCACCCGGCAGATCCTGGACGCCGCCACCTCCACGGCCGCCGCCGCCAGGACCGCCTCCGCCGCCGCCAGGACCGCCACCGAGGCCGCCGAGAAGGCCGCGACCGAGGTCGGTGCCGCCAAGGCCCGGGCCGAGCAGCGACTCGCCGCCCAGCAGAGCGAGGTCGCCGCCGCCACCAGCCGCCACGAGAACCTGCTCGCCGAACTGGCCGCCGCCCGGCACACCACCGTCGAGCTGGAGCGCGAACGCCGCGACGCCCTGGAGACGGCCGCCGCAGCAGCCGCCGCCGCTGCCGCAGCCGCGGACCCGGGGCCGCCGCCCCCTGTCGGCCCCGGGTCCGCCGAGGGCGCGGCCGCCGCCGTGGCCTTCGCCCGATCCAAGATCGGCCTGCCCTACATCTGGGGCGGGGAGGGTCCGAACGGCTACGACTGCTCGGGGCTGACCATGATGGCCTGGCGCACCGGCGGCAAACGGCTCAACCACTTCGCCGCCGACCAGTACGCCCAGTCCACCCCGATCAGCTACCGCCAACTGCGCCCCGGCGACCTGGTCTTCTGGACCAAGACCGGCCGCGCCGCCGACATCCACCACGTCGGCCTCTACATCGGCGACGACCAGATGATCGAAGCCCCCCGCGTCGGCAGGCCGATCAAACAGGCCAGCCTCTGGGTCATGGGCACTCCGAACTTCTACGCCCGCCCGTAGCCACGAGGGCGGCCCGCGGGGAGTCGATCGGCCCCGCCCGCCCGATCGGCCCCGCCCGGCCGGCCCGGTCAGCCCCGCTCGGCGAGCTCGTCCTCCAGCCGCCTGATCCGGCGGGCGGACGCCTGCCAGAGCCAGAGGAAGGTGACGAGCGCCGTCACCACACCGACGCGGACGGTGTCGCCGAGCTGGTCGTTGCAGTGGCTCCACTCGTAGTGGGCGTCGCAGGAGGTGAAGAAGGCCAGGTAGAGCGTCCAGATCCAGCCCGCCGGCGCGAGCAGCGTCAGCAGAACCTGAGCGCCCTTGCCGAACAGGCTCTCCCACAGGTCCGCATTCCGTTTCGCCTCGGCTTCCTTCCGCGCGAGCAGCTCCGAGACGTCCATGGTTCCCCCCATCGTCCGGCGATCGTGTGCCCCGCAGGCTACCGGCCGGTCGGGGCGCTCCCGCACGAGCATGTCGGCGGCCGACGCTAGCGTGGTTGCTCCGAGCACTCCTGAGGAGGAACCGTGCGGCTGCGGAACGTGGAGGCGGGCGACGTCGAGGCGTACGTCCGGATGCGGTGTGACGCCGGGATGATGGCCGAGCTGGGCGGGCCGCTGCCGCGGGAGGGGGTGGAGGCGCGGCTGCGCAAGGACGTCGAACTGGCGGCGGCGGACCGCTCCTGGATCAAGATGATCGTCCCGGACGGTGCCGACGACGAGGCGGCCGGCACGATCGTGCTCTGGCAGGACGAGGAGGACGGCGCCCTCGTCACCGAGATCGGCTGGATGGTGCTGCCGGAGTACCAGGGCCGCGGCCTGGCCAAGGCGGCGGTGCGTGAACTGCTGGACGCCGCCGCGCGGGACGGCCGCTGGGGCGTGGTGCACGCCAACCCGGGGGTGACCAACGGCCCGTCCAACGGGATCTGCCGGGCGCTCGGCTTCCGGCTGCTCGGCGAGCGTGACCTCGACTTCGCGGACCGGATCCTGCGCACCAACCACTGGGTCGTGACGCCGGGCGAGTACACCGGATCGGGGACGGAATAAATCGGATGCCACCCCCGGGCCACCGCCGTACGGTGGCCCGATGGGCAACATCATCGATGACACCTCCGCTGACATCGTGAACGGGCTCCAGGTCCGAGCCGTCTCCGTGGAGGAGGTGGAGGCCTGGAACCGGGCGCTCAACTTCGGCTTCCTGCGCCCGCACGCTGGTGTCGCGCCGGAGCTGCGCCGCATGCAGTGGGAGCCGGGCCGGATGCTGGCCGGGTTCGACGGGGACCGCCAGATCGCCACCTACCGCAGCTTCGACGTGGAGCTGACCGTCCCCGGCGGGGCCGTCGTCCAGGCCGACGCGATCACCAACGTCACGGTCAGCTCGACGCACCGCCGCCGGGGCCTGCTCAGCGCGATGGTGCGGCGCGACCTCGCCTCCGCCGCCGAGCGCGGCTGCGCGGTCGCCGTCCTGATGGCCGCCGAGTACAACATCTACGGCCGGTTCGGCTTCGGCCCGGCCACCCGGGGCTGCGGCTGGAACATCGACCTGGGGCGCACCCGCGGTCTGCGCGAGGGCCTGCCCGGTGCGCCCGGCGGCCGGATCGACTTCGTGACCCTGGCGGAGCAGCGCGAGCTCGGCGCGGAGCTGTACGACCGCTGGCGGCTCACCCAGCCGGGCGCGATCGCCCGCAACGAGATCTGGTGGCAGCGCAAGACCAACGAGATCCGGGTGCCGGGCGACGACTTCAAGGAGCCGTTCACCGCCGTCCACCGGGACGCCGACGGTGAGGTCACCGGTCTGGTGGTCTACCGGGTCGAGAACAAGTGGGACGGCGCCTACCCCAACGCGGTGCTCACCGTGGACGAGTTCATCGCCCTCGACCTGCCCACCGCGGTCGAACTGTGGCGACTGGTGCTGTCCGTCGACTGGGTGCGCAAGGTCGCGGTGGAGAGCGTCTCCCCGGACGACCCGCTGCCGCTGCTGCTCCAGGACCCGCGCGCGGCGACGCCGCACGAGGCGAACTCCGACTCCATGTGGCTGCGGCTGCTGGATGTCGAGGCCGCGTTCAACGCCCGGACGTACGGCGCCCCCGGCCGGGTGGTGCTGGAGGTCGAGGACCGGCTCGGCTACGCCTCGGGCCGCTTCGCGATCGAGGTCGCCGGGGACGGCACCGGCCGCTGTGCCCGGACCACCGACGACGCCGATCTCGCCCTCGGGGCCTCCGAGTTGGGCTCGCTCTACCTGGGCTCCGAGACGGCCCCGAGGCTGGCCGCAGCGGCGCTGCTCACCGAGCTGCGCCCGGGTGCGGCGGCCGCCGCCGACCTGCTGCTGCGCGCCCCGCTGCGGTCCTGGACGCCGACCGAGTTCTGAGTCGCCGGTACGCGTCGGAGGCCGGACCGCGCTGCGCGGTCCGGCCTCCGACGTATCACGACGTTCCCCGGAACGGCGCTACTTGACGGCCGTCCTGCCGATCGTGGGGAGGATGAAGTCCTGGATCAGCCCCTTGGCGTCGCGCACGATCGGCCGGAACACCCGGTAGCGCGACAGGTTGATGACCCGGGCCGCCAGCGGCGTCGAGCGTCGGACGAACTCCCTGGTCCGCTCGGTGTCCTCGGTCCGGTCGAAGACCCAGTAGAGCACCACGACCATCAGGTGCAGCCAGAGCACGTCGGGCAGCAGCTCGACCAGCTCGGCGTCCAGCTTCGGCGCCAGCTCCGAGCCCTGGAGGACCTCGCGGAACAGCTCGACCGCCGTCGCCCGGGCCGGGTGGGACTCGTTGGAGAACGGACTCAGCGAGCTGGTCGGGTCGGCTGCGGTGCGGAAGAACTGCGCGGCGAACTCGTGGTACGGGGCCGCCGTGTCCAGCCAGGAGGTCAGCGTGATCTGCAGCCGCTCGCCGAAGTCCCGGGTGTGGGCCATGCGGCGCCTGGCGTCGGCCGCGTGGTCGTGGGTCATCCGGTCGTAGAACCCCTGGATCAGGAATTCCTTTGCCGAGAAGTAGTAGTAGGCATTGCCGACCGAGACGCCTGCCTCGGTGGCGATCGCGCGCATGGTGGTCTTCTCGTACCCCCGCTCCTGGAACAGCCGCATGGCCGTCTCCAGGATCAGCGCCCGGGTCGCCTCGCTCTTGTCGGTCTTCGGCTGGGCCCGGCCGCCGGGCATGGGCCCGGTGTCCGTGGCGGGTGCGGCCGAAGGCTCGGCCGCACCCTTCTCGCCGTCCGTTCGGTTCGTCGCTGCCAGGTCGTCCACGGCACGAGCCTAGCTGGAGACGACGTTCCACCCGGTGTCGGTGTTGTCGGTGCTCGCGGCACCGGATGCCCCCTCCGCATCCGGTGCCGCGACCACCGCCCCCGTGATTTCGAACGCGTTCAAAAGCTGGTTGGAACTGTAGCGGGTTCGATTGAACATGTTCAACTCCATCTCTGTGGGAGGCTCGTCACATGATTGGTTCAGGGCAGGCCGCCATCCGGCACGGCGGAGCGCAGGACGCCGCGTGCGTCGCCGAGCTGCACTCCGACAGCTGGCGCACCACGTACCGGGGGATCGTCCCCGACGAGGCGCTCGGGGGCGGGCTGGCCGCCCAGCGGTGCGAGCTGTGGGAGCTGCGCCTCGAAGCGGACTACGGTGAGCCGGAGAACACTCCGGTCCTGCTGATCGCCGAACAGGCTGGCGAGACGGTCGGGTTCGTCTATCTTGTGCCGCAGCCCGACGGTCGGGTGCTGGTGGACAACCTGCACGTCCGCCCCGGCCGCACCGGCGGTGGCATCGGCCGTGAACTACTGGTCGCAGCCCGTGCCGAGGTCGCCGAGCGGCACCCCGGGGCCGAGCTGTACCTGGAGGTGCTGAGCGGCAACACCCGCGCGATCGCCTTCTACGAGCGCGAGGGCGGGGTGCGGATCAGAGCGCAGGAGGGCGTCTTCCCTGGCGGCTACCTGCTGCCCGAGTACGTGTACGCCTGGCCGGCCGCGCCCGGGCCGGCCGCCGACCGGGAATCGGTCGGTGGTCAGTCGACGTCGTAGACCGTCACCGGTATGCCACGCGCCGTCAGTCGGGCCGCCACCAGCGGCTCGACCTTCGCCCAGCGCCCGCCCGCCAGTCCGCAGCCGATCCGCGGCATGTGGACGGAGGCGCCGAGTTCGAGCGCGCGCTCGCCCAGGGCGGCCAGCGCGGTGTCGACCGCCTCGTACCGCACCGGCACTCCGGTGGAGCGTCCGGTTCGGATGCCGCGCTGGCCGACCATGTTGGCCACCCAGCCGTACGGCTCGACCTGCACCAGTTGCAGGCCGCCGAGGCCGAAGTCGTTCTTCGCCCGCTCCCGGTGCCAGCGTCGGAACGCGGCCTCGGGCTCGGGCCAGCGTCTGGAGAGCGCGAGCACGAAGCCCTTGCCCCAGCCGCCGAGGTCGTTGCAGACGTGCGCGATCACCCTCACGCCCTTGCCCTGGGGCGTGGTGGCATCGCCTCGGACGTAGGTGATTTCCGCCATGCCTCGAAGTTAGACGGAGGCACTGACAGTCCGCTCGGGATTTTCCGGCGCCTGCTCCTTTCGCGCCGCCGGCGGCTGCTTTCGCGCCATCAGGTGCCGCCGCCCGGTCAGCGCGATCAGCAGGGCGAGCGCGGCGGCGGAGGCCGGCAGGGCGTAGCCGGTGCCGGGGGCGGCGTGTTCGGCGAGCGTCCCGGCGAGCGCCGCGCCGGCCGAGATGCCCACCACGATGCCGGACACCGCCACCGCCATCCCCTCGTTGAACTGCCGCTGCGGCAACAGCTCCTGGACCAGCGTCATCCCGGTCACCATGGTCGGCGCGGTGGCGGTGCCGGCCGCGAACAGCGCCACCCCGAGCACCCCGAGCCCGGCCCCGCCCAGCCCGGCGGCGAGCGGCAGCAGCAGCACGCCGGCCATCGCGCCCGCCCCGATCAGGAAGCGCGCACCGGGCGCCCGACGCGGGGTCAGCAGCCCGAACAGCAGCCCGGCCGCGCAGGAGCCGGCCGCGACCAGGGCCAGCAGTCCGCCGGCCGCCGCCTTGTGGCCGAGCGCGTCGGCGTAGGCCACGGTGGTGATCTCGGTCGCGCCGAAGACCATCCCGGTGGCCAGGAAGGTCAGCACCAGCACCCGCAGCCCGGGCACCCGCAGCGGGGAGCCGTGCGCCCGCTCCTTCACCGAGGCCGGGGCCGGCGGCAGGGGTGGTTCGGTGCTCCGCTGGGCGGCGAACAGCAGGGCGCCGACGGTGCCGAGGGTGCCGGCGGTGAGCAGTCCGGCCTCCGGGGCGAGCGTCGTGCAGAGCAGCATCGCGAGCACCGGCCCGGCCATGAAGCAGAGCTCGTCCAGGGCCTGTTCGAAGGAGTTGGCCAGGTGCCGGGCGGCCGGGTCGTCCCGGTACAGGTGCGCCCAGCGGGCCCGGGCCATGCCGCCGAGGTTGGGCGCGGCCGCGCAGGCCGCCCAGCAGAGGTACAGCGTCCAGTCGGGCGCGCCGAGCCGGACGCAGAGCAGCAGGGCGAGCAGCGGGACGACGTTGTACAGCGCGGCCGGCACGGCCACCCGCGACTGCCCGTACCGGTCCACCAGCCGTCCGAGCAGCGGCATCCCGATCGCTCCGGTGACCAGCCCGGCCGCCGAGACCGTCCCGGCCAGCGCGTACGAGCCGCGCCGTTCGGCGAGCAGCACCACCAGCGAGACGCCGTTCATCGACAGCGCGATCCGGCCGAGCGTCCCGGCCAGGGTGAAGGCGGCGGCGCCGGGGGCCGAGAACAGCCGGCGGTAGGAGGCGAGGAGGGCAGGCGAGGGCAATCGGGCTCCTGAGCAGGGAGGATCGGGGGGATGCCCCAAGCCTGGCGGTGCCGGTGGACGGGCGTCCAACACCTGTTTCGCCGCACTCACAACACGGTGTTGTTAATCTGCCGCCCATGCCCCGTGACCTGCACCCCCGTCTGCTCCGCGGTTTCCTCGCGACCGCCGAGACGCTGCACTTCGGCCGGGCTGCCGAGCGGCTGCACGTCGCCCAGCAGGCGCTCAGTCGGGACGTCCGCTCCCTGGAGGGGCTGCTCGGCGAGGCGTTGTTCACCCGCACCACCCGTAGCGTCGAGCTCACCCCGGCCGGGCGGCTGCTGCTGCCCCGGGTGCGCCGACTCCTCGCCCTGCACGACGAGATCCTCGCCGAGGCCGGCGCCGGGGCCGCCGCCCGGCCGCTGCTGCTGGACCTCAACAGCGATGTCACCGGCCCCGACCTGACCGCCGACCGAGTGCTGGAACGGGCCCGGGACGTCTGGTCGGAGGGTGATCTGCTGGCCCGCTTCCACGGCGGCCTGGCCGCGGCCGCCGCCGAGCTGCTGGCGCACCGGCTGGACGCCTCGTTCGGCCGCTTCGCCGGGCTGCCCGCCCCGGTGCGCGGCCAACTCGCGCAGCTGCCGGTGCGGTTGGAGCGGGTCTCGGTGATGATGGCGCGGACCCATCCGCTGGCCGGCCGCCCGGTGCTGCGGCTGGCCGAGCTGGCCGGGCACCCCGTCGACATCTGTGCGGGCAACCCGGCCACCACCGAGTGGACCGACCTCGGCGAGCGGCTGCTGCGCGAGCACGGCCTGGCCGCGGCCGCGCCGTACGTCCCGCCGGTGGGTCTGGACGAGACCGCCCGCTACCTCGCCCGGCACGGCGACCCGATGCTGACCACGGTGGGCGGGCCCAGGATCCCGGGGGCGGTGAACGTGCCGCTGGTGGAGCCGGTGCCGCTGAGCCTGGTCAGCCTGGTGCACCGGCCCGGAGAGCGCCATCCGGGGCTGCGCGCGCTGGCCGCCGCCGCGGCCGAACTCGGTGCGGCCGAGGGATGGTTGCGCCGCCCGGCGGGCAGCTGGCTGCCGTCGGCGGACGCGACGCTCGTGGGGGCATAGGACGCCGCCCCTGCCCCGGGGGGATGGGCAGGGGCGGCGGTCGGTGGGCGGCAGCAGGGGCCGCCGGGGCCGTGGACGGCCGGGTCAGGCCGCCTTGACGGCGGAGATGTCGAAGCTGAGCTTGACCTTCTCGCCGATCAGCACGCCGCCGGTCTCCAGGGCCGCGTTGTAGGTCAGGCCGAAGTCGGTGCGGTCCACGACCGTCTTGCCCTCGAAGCCGACCCGCTCGGCGCCGTAGGCGTCGGTGGCGCTGCCGGTGAACTCCAGGTCGAGGATCACCGGGCGGGTGGTGTCCTTGATCGTGAGCTCGCCGACCATCCGGTAGGAGTCGTCACCGAGCAGCTCGGTGGAGGTGCTGCGGAAGCGGATCTCCGGGTAGGTGTCGGCGGCGAAGAAGTCGCCGGTGCGCAGGTGCTCGTCGCGCTGGGCCTGGTTGGTGTCGATGCTGGCGACCTTGATCACCAGGTCGGCCGAGGAGTTGCCCGGCGTGGCACCGTCGAGGCGCAGCTTGCCGTCGTACTCGGTGAAGCGGCCCTTGACGTTGGTGACCATCGCGTGGCGGACCGAGAAGCCGATCTCGCTGTGCATGGCGTCGATCGCCCAGTCGCCGGTCAGGTGCGACAGGTCCGGGCCGGCCGTGGTCCGGACGGCGACGGGGGCGGTGGTGGCGGTCTTGGTGCGGTTGAACAGGCCCATGGCTCCTCCTCGGGTTCGAAGCCATTTGTTTAGGCTTCAACTTCTTGGCTCCAGCGTATGCCGCTGTCGTTCAAATTTCAACCACAGGTTCGCGGCTTTCTTCCGGATCACCCGAACGGCCCAGCGCGGCGGCCCGACGGCCGTTGCCCGAGCGCCCGACGGCGGCTGCCCGAGCGCCCGACGGCCGCTGTCGGACCGCCCCGTTAGGCTGCGAAGAACGGTTCCCCGCCCCGAGAGGCCCCACATGTTCGTCCTGCACGCGCTCTGGCGGGCGGACGGACGGCTGGCCCTCTGGGCCGAGGACGCCCGCGCCCACCCCGGCGCCGCCGAACCGCAGCCCGGCCGGCCCGCCCCGCGCGCCCACCCCTACGCCTGCCCGGCCGGAGAACTGGCCGCCGTACTCGGCGGCATCGGGCCCGGCCTCGGCTGGCTCGCCGGGCAGGCCCCCGAACGCTGGGCCACCCTGCTGCTGCCCACCGTCGGCACCCTGCCCGCCCCCTCGCCGGACCTGCCGGTCACCCCACCGCGCGGCGGCGCCGTCCTCACCCCCTGGCGGGTCCCGGCACTGCTCTTCGACGCCGCGGCCGCCGCCCAACTGCTCGGCGAGGTGCACGATCCGCACTGGGCCGTCACCGGCACCGACCTGCCCGGCGCCGGTCGGGTCGAGGTGGTGTACGGGCCCTCGCTGCGCTGGCTCACCGCGGTGCACGACCTCGCCTGGCGGGCGGTCGGCCGCGGCCGGCTGCTGCCGCGGCCGGTGTCGACCGACGGCCGCCCGCAGGCCCGCTGGCGGCCCGACCCCACCCCGGCCGGGCGCCGGGAAGCCGCCGCGCTGGCGGCGGGCTGCCCGCCCGTTCTGCTGGGGGAGTGGCCCGACGGCGCCGGAACGGGCGAGGCACTGCTGGACGCCGCCCTCGGCGCCCTGGTGGACGCCGAGGCCCGCGCCGCACTGGCCGACCGGCCCTTCCCCGCCGCCGACACCTCCGCCGCCGACCGGTGGCTGCACGCCCTCGGCACCCCCTCCGGCGAACTCGTCGACGTCCCGGCCGAGGAGTTCGCCGAACTGCGCCGCCGGATCGACGCCTGGTACGCCGCCGCCGAACCCGCCGAACCCGCGCTGCGGCTCTGCTTCCGCCTGCTCGAACCGCTCGGCCCCGACCCGGACGACCCCGAGGGCCGCCCCTCCGACGACGCCTGGCAGCTGGAGTTCCTGCTCCAGGCCGTCGACGAGCCCTCCCTGCTCGTCCGCGCCGCCGACCTGCACGAGGGCGGCGCCGCGCACGCCACACTCGCCCGCAAGGCCGCCGACCCGGCCGACGTCCTGGTCGCCGAACTCGCCCGCGCCGCCCACCGCTGGCCCGCCCTGGACGGGCTGCGCCACCGCTCCCGCCCGTCCGCCCTCCCGCTCGACCGGGCCGGCGCGCTGGACTTCCTGCGCACCGTCGCGCCCGCCCTCGCCGAGAGCGGCTTCGGCGTGCTGCTGCCCGCCTGGTGGCGCCGCCGCCCCCGACTCGGGCTCGCCCTGCGGGTCACCACCCCGCCCGCGCCCGGCACCCTCGCCGTCACCAGCCAGGTCGACCGGGACGCCGTGGTCGCCTTCCGCTGGCAGGTCGCCCTCGGCCCGGACGGCACCCCGCTCACCGAACAGGAACTCGCCGAACTCGCCGCCGCCAAGCAGGGCCTGGTGCGGGTCCGCGGCACCTGGCTGGAAGCCGACCCGACGCAGATCGCCGCCGCGCTCGCCTTCCTCAGCGAACAGCGTGACGGCGTGCTGGCCGCCGCCGACCTGCTGCGGCTCGCCCTCGACCCCGAGGCGACGGCCGCCGGACTGCCGGTCACCGCCGTCCGCGCGGACGGCCCGCTCGGCGACCTGCTCGCCGGACGCACCGCCGCCGACCCGGCCGGCCCCGAAAACCCGGCGCTGCCACCGGACTTCCGCGCCGAACTGCGCCCGTACCAGCGGCGCGGCCTGGCCTGGCTGCGGACGATGTCCGGGCTCGGCCTCGGCGCCGTACTGGCCGACGACATGGGCCTCGGCAAGACCGTCCAGACCCTCGCCCTGCTGGCCGCGGAACACGCCGCGGGAGCAACCGGCCCGACCCTGCTGGTCTGCCCGATGTCCCTGGTCGGCAACTGGCAGCGTGAGGCCGAACGCTTCGCCCCCGGCCTGCGGCGCCACGTCCACCACGGCACCGGCCGCCTCGGTGCCGATCGACTCGCCGAAGCCGTACGGGGCGTGGACCTGGTCATCACCACCTACGGGCTGGTCCAGCGCGACCTCGCCGCGCTGCGCGCGATCCGCTGGCGCCGGGTGGTCGCCGACGAGGCGCAGCACATCAAGAACCCCGGCACCGCGCAGTCCCGGGCGATCCGCGCCCTGTCCGTCACCCGCCACCGGATCGCCCTGACCGGCACCCCGGTGGAGAACCGGCTCGCCGACCTGCACGCCGTGCTGGACTTCGCCAACCCCGGCCTGCTCGGCCCGGCCGAGCGCTTCAAGGAGCGCTACGCGATCCCGGTCGAACTGCACCGCAGCCCCGAGCGCACCGCCGAACTCCGGCGCCGCACCTCCCCGTTCGTACTGCGCCGACTCAAGTCCGATCCGGCGGTGGCGGCCGAACTGCCCGCCAAGCAGGAGATGACCGTCTGGTGCAACCTCACCGCCGAGCAGGCCGGGCTCTACCAGGCCGTGGTCGCCGACCTGCTGCAGCGGGTCGAGGGCATCCGGGGCGTGGAGCGGCGCGGCACCGTGCTGGCCGCGATCGGCAAGCTCAAGCAGGTCTGCAACCACCCGGCCCAACTGCTGCACGACGGCTCGCCGTTGGGCGAACGCTCGGGCAAGGTCGCCCGGCTCGCCGAACTGCTGGAGGAGGCGCTGGCCGAGGGTGACCGGACACTGGTCTTCACCCAGTACGCCGAGTTCGGCACCATGCTGCGCCCGTACCTGGAACGCCGACTCGGCGAGGAGGTGCTCCACCTGCACGGAGGCGTTCCCCGCGCCCGCCGCGAGGAACTGGTCCAGCGCTTCCAGTCCCAGGACGGGCCAAGGGTGTTCCTGCTCTCGCTGCGAGCCGGCGGCACCGGACTCAACCTGACCGCTGCCAACCAGGTGATCCACCTGGACCGTTGGTGGAACCCGGCGGTCGAGGAGCAGGCCACCGACCGCGCCTTCCGGATCGGCCAGCGCCGGGACGTCCAGGTCCGCCGCCTGGTCTGCGTCGGCACCGTCGAGGAGCGGATCGACGAACTCCTCACCGCCAAACGCACCTTGGCCGACACCGTGGTGGGCGAGGGGGAGCACTGGCTGACCGACCTGCCGGTCGAGGCGCTGCGCGAACTGGTCGCCCTCACCCGAGAGGACGCCGTCGCCGAGGAGGAATCGTGACCGACCGACCGCAACAGCCCAAGGCCCCCGTGGTCAACATCTCCGCCTACTGGCGCGGCGACTTCACCCTGCGCCCCGACCGGCCGGACGAGGATCCCGACGAACCCTCGCTGCGCCGCCTCGGCCGCTCCGGCATCACCGTGCACGGCCGCGACCTCGCCACCCTGCTCGCCCCCGCGTACGACACCTTCCGCAGCTGAACCGCCCACCCCTACCCTGCGGTAACGTCCCGAGGGTGACCGACACTTCAGACACCCGCCTCGCCGACTTCGAGCAGCACCGGCGGATGGTCTTCGGCATCGCCTACCGGATGCTCGGCAGTGTCGCCGACGCCGAGGACCTGGTCCAGGACACCTGGCTGCGCTGGAGCCAGGTCGCCAGCCCCGGCGGCTACCTGGCCCGTACGGTCACCAACCTCGCCCTCAACCGGCTGGACTCGGCCGCCGTCCGCCGCGAGTCCTACGTCGGCCCCTGGCTGCCCGAGCCGCTGGTCACCGAGCCGGACGCGACCGACGGCGTCGAACGCGCCGAGACCGTGTCGCTCGCCCTGCTGGTGGTGCTGGAGAGTCTGTCCCCGCTGGAACGGGCGGTGTTCGTCCTCAAGGAGGCCTTCGGCTTCTCCTACCTGGAGATCGCCGAGGCCCTGGACCGCACCGAGGCGGCCTGCCGCCAGGTCGGCAGCCGGGCCCGGGCGCACGTCCGCGCCCGCCGCCCCCGCTACGACGCCCCGCCCGAGCTGCGCCGCCGGGCCACCGACGAGTTCCTGGCCGCCTGCGTCGGAGGCGACCTCAACCGGATGCTGGAACTGCTGGCCCCCGACGTCACCTCCTGGAACGACGGCGGCGGCGTGATCACCGCCGCGCTGCGGCCGATCACCGGCGCCGAGAAGGTCGCCCGCTTCATCCTCGGCGTGCTCCACAGGCTGGGCGAGGGCGCGGGCGCCCGCCCGGTCCTGGTCAACGGCGAACCCGGTGTGCTGGTCACCGTGAACGGCGCGGTCGACTCCGTCTCGGTCCTCGACTTCGCCGAGGGGCCGGGCGGCGAACCGCTGATCTCCGCGATCCGCGCCGTCCGCAACCCCGAGAAGCTCGCCCACCTCGCTTGACCCTCGACCAGGTCGAGCCCGGAGAGTCATCGGCATGGAGAGCGAGCTGCACAGCATCGGTGAGCTGGCCCGCGCCAGCGGCCTGGGCGTCGGCACCCTGCGCTACTACGACGGCGCCGAGGTGCTCACCCCGGCCTGGGTCGACCCGCACGCCGGCTACCGCTGGTACCGGCCCGGCCAACTCGCCGACGCCCGGCTGCTGGCCCGGCTGCGCAGGGTCGGCCTGCCGCTGGCCGGCATCCGCGCCGTGCTCGGCGCCGGCCCCGGCGGCGTCGAGGCCCGACAGGTCCTCGACGCGCACCTGCGCCGGCTGGAGGACGGCCTGGCCGACGCCCGCCGCGAGCTCTCCCTGATCCGCACGATGATCGAGCAGAGGGAGCAGCCGATGACCACCACCCCCGCCGGGCCCGTCCCCCGGCGTTCGGCCGGGTGGACCCCCGCCACCGTCCCCGCCGACGGCCTGGCCGCCGCCCTGGACGCGGTCCGCTTCGCGGTCGGCGGAGACCCCGAACTGCCCTCCCTCGCCGGGGTGCTGTTCGAACCGGACGGCCCGGTGCTGCGCCTGGTCGCCACCGACCGCTACCGAATGGCCTTCGCCGAAGTACCCGCCACCGGCACACCCGACCAGCCGACCGCCGGCACCATCGTCCCGACCGCACTGGTGGACGCCCTGCGCGCCCTGCTCGCGGCCGACGCCACCCAGGCGGCCCTCACCCTGGCCGACGGCCACTTCCGCGCCGAGGTCGGCGGCCACAGGATCGAGGGCGCCGCGCTGGACTTCGACTACCCCGACCACCGCGCCCTCACCCGGCTCGACCCGCAGCACCGGATCACCCTGCCCGCCGCCGAACTGCGCGCCGCCGTCGAGACCGGCGCCACCCGCACCCTCCCCTCCGGCCCCCAGGGCACCGACTGCGCGGTCACCGTCCTGACCCTCACCGAGGACGGACGCCTCGCCGTCGCCGCCGACCTCGCGGCCCGGCAGGTCCAGGTCGCCGTCAACCGCGACTTCCTCCTCGACGCCCTCCGCGCCGGCCACCCCGAGCAGCTCCTGCTCGAACTCGGGGGCCCGATCGCCCCGCTCGCCATCCGCACCCCCGGCCGGGCGGGCACCTTCTCCGTCCTGATGCCCGTCCGCCTCCCAGACGCCGGGTAACTCCCGGCCCGCACACCCGGCAACCCGCCGCCGTCAACGCCGCCCCGCGCGAACTCCGCTCCTGAAGCGGCTCTGCAAGGATCCTCCGCATGGGCACCGACTCCGAAGTCCAGACCCCCGACGGCGGCCACCTGTGGGCCGAACGCCGCGGCGCCGGCCGCCCGGTGGTGCTGCTGCACGGCTCCGGCATGGATTCCCGCCTGTGGGACGCCGTAGCCCCCGAGCTGTCCCGCCACCACGACGTGATCCGCTACGACGCCCGCGGCCTCGGCCGGTCCGCGCCCCCGGAGCGGACCTTCGACGACGTCGAGGACCTGCGCGCCGTCCTGGACCACTTCGGCCTCGACCGCGCCGCCCTGGTCGGCCTGAGCATGGGCGGCGAGACCGCACTGGACTTCACCCTCGCCCACCCGGAACGGGTCACCGCCCTGGCCCTCGTAGGCGCCTCCGTCAGCGGCCACGACTGGCCGCCGTCCCCGGAAACCTCCGCTTGCGCCGAAGCCCGCCGCCAAGGCGACGCGACAGCGCTCGCGGACCTGGAACTGTCCGTCTGGGCCGCCCTCGGCCACACCGCACCCGGCGGAGGGCTGATCGAAACGATGGTGCGGGAGAACGCCACCCGCCGCATCACCAGCGAACACCACCTCCCCGGCGCCCACCACCACGTGCTCCCGAACGCCGACCACTACCTCCCCCTCCGTACCCCCGACCAGCTCACCGCCCTCCTCCTCGCCCACCTGGCCTAACCCCCGCCCTGGACCCACCCACCCCCACTACCCCTCTAGCGAGAGGGACGCCCCGCACCCACCCTCCCGAGAGCCCACCCCCCACAAACCTCCCGCTTGCCACCGGCTAACACCCTGCTTGCAATTGCAAGCACCCTGCTGCACCCTGTCCCCATGGCCTCACTGAACGTCGGCTCGCTGGGCGAGTACATCCGCGAGCAACGCCGCAGCGCGCAGTACTCGCTGCGCCAGCTGGCTGAGGCCGCCGGCGTGTCCAACCCGTACCTCAGCCAGATCGAGCGAGGGTTGCGCAAGCCGAGCGCGGAGATCCTGCAGCAGATCGCGAAGGCGCTGCGGATATCGGCGGAGACGCTCTACGTCCAGGCCGGGATTCTGGAGGAGCGGCGGGGCGAGGGCCTGGAGCTCAGGGCCTCGATCCTGGCCGATCCGCTGATCAACGAGCAGCAGAAGCAGGCGCTGCTCGCGGTCTACGACGCCTTCCTCAAGGAGAACGCCGCTTCGGCCTCCGGTCCGACGACCGACGCCGCAACCATCCAGAACACCCCCCGGGAGGACCGGTAACCATGCCGATCACCGACGACATCAAGAAGACCCTCACCGACCCGACCCCGCTGTACGCCCTGGCCGGGGCCGGGGACCTCGCCTACGAGAAACTGCGCGAGGTGCCGGGCAGGGTCGAGGCGCTGGCGGCGGACCGCAAGGGCGCGCAGGACAAGGCCACCGCCAAGCTGCACGAGGCGCAGGAGCTGCTGGTCGGGGCACCCGCCAAGGTCACCGAGGCCGTCACCGCCCTCCCCGCCGATCTGAAGGCCCTGCAGGAGCGGGCCCAGGACTTCGCCCTCCAGCAGGTGGCCCGCGCGGTCGAGTTGGCCGTGAAGGCCAAGGAGACCTACGACGAGCTGGCCGAGCGCGGCAAGGTCGTGGTCGACAAGACCCGTCCGCAGGACGGCGCCACCCAGCCGACGGCCGAACTCGGTGAGCAGCCCGTCGAGGTCGAACCGGTCGAGGACGCCGCCGAGCCCGGCTCGAAGAAGTCCGCCCGGGCCAAGAAGAGCAGCCCCCCCGACCAGACGGACTGACCCGCGCCCGCACGGCGGGGCACATCCGCTGACGGCGGGACGTTGACAGCATTGCGGACGGTCGCCGTGCCAGGATGGGCGACGGCCGGGGTGCGGCAAGCCGAGAGACGTAGGAGATCGCGATGACCGGAGTGTTCCAGATCCTGGCCTTTTCCTACCTGAACCCGTTCTGGTGGATGGCCGTGGCCATCCTGGGCTACAAGCTCTTCGCGCTGCTCGACGCGGCCACCCGCCGCGAGGACGCCTACCGGGCGGCGGACAAGAAGACCAAGGGGTTCTGGCTGGCCGTCCTCGGGATCAGCTTCGGGTGGGACCTGCTGTTCGGGGCGAACTTCCTCGGCAGCATCGGGACCCTGGTCGGCCTGGTCGCCTCGATCGTCTACGTGGTGGACGTCCGCCCGGCGATCCGGGCGCTGACCGGTGGCACCGGGCGGGGCGGCCGCAGCAACACCGGCCCGTACGGCCCCTGGTAGGCCGCAACAGTCGAAGCGGAGGACAACGCCGCAGCCCGGGACGGGAGTTCACCCGCCCGGGCTGCGGCGTTTCCGCAAGGGCCGCTC
Organism: Kitasatospora sp. NPDC004669; assembly: GCF_040609455.1. NCBI lineage: Bacteria > Bacillati > Actinomycetota > Actinomycetes > Kitasatosporales > Streptomycetaceae > Kitasatospora > Kitasatospora sp. NPDC004669. Next base: position 65,382 of record NZ_JBEXKB010000019.1, on the reverse strand, counting down.
AGCCGGGAGCAGCCGGGAACCAGCCGGGGAATCAGCCGAGGATCAACTGCACCGGATTGCGCTCCAGCAGCAGCACCGCGACATCGTCGGTCAGCGCGCCGCCGTTCAGTTCCTCGACCTCGGCGATCGCGTTGTCGACCAGCCGGCCCCGGGTCAGTCCGGCGGACTGGTGGTCGGCGATCAGGTCGGCCAGCCCGTCCTGCCCGAGGCGGCGGGACCCGGCCCCGACCCGGCCCTCGATCAGTCCGTCGGTGTAGAGCAGCAGCCGCCAGCCGGGCCGGAGGTCGAGCTCGTGCGCGGGCCAGGCGGCCTCCCCGTCGTGACAGGGCAGCAGGCCGAGCGCGGGACCGGCGAGGTCGGCGGGCAGGGACAAGGGGGCGTGGTCGCGGCCGAGCAGCAGCGGGGCCGGGTGCCCGGCGAGGTAGAGCCGGGCCCGTTCGCCGGTGCCGAGTGCGTCGAGCTCGGTGTCGGTGCCGCCGGGCTCGATGACCAGCATGCAGAGCGTCGCGAAGATCTCGTCGCTGCGCCGTTCGTGCTCCAGTACGTGCTGGAGGGTGGTGAGCAGGGCTTCGCCGGTGAGGCCCGCGAAGACCAGGGTGCGCCACGCTATCCGGAGCGCGACGCCGAGCGCCGCCTCGTCCGGGCCGTGGCCGCAGACGTCGCCGATCACGACGTGGACGGTGCCGTCGTCGGTGCGCACGGCGTCGTAGAAGTCGCCGCCGAGCAGGGCGCGGCGGCGGCCGGGGCGGTAGCGCCGGGTGAAGGAGAGCCCGGCGCCGTCCAGCAGCGGGGTGGGCAGCAGGTGGCGCTGGAGGCGGGCGTTCTCCTGGCCGCGCAGCTCGGCCTCGACCAGGCGGCGCTGGGACTCGTCGGCGCGCTTGCGTTCGACGGCGTAGCGCAGTGCGCGGGCCAGCAGCGGGCCGTCGGTCTCGTGTTTGAGCAGGAAGTCCTGGGCGCCGGCGGCGACGGCGGCGGCGCCGAGTTCGGCCCCGGCGGCGTCGGTGAGCACCACGACCGGGATGTGCGGGGCACGGCGGAGCAGCTCGTGCAGGCCTTCCAGGCCGTCCGAGGCGTCGGAGGGGTGCGGTAGGTCGGCGGGGGAGGCCAGGTCGAGCAGCACGCAGCCGAACCCGGGGCCGCGGGGGCGCCCGCGTCGGGCGGCGGGCGCGGTCTGGGCCAGCAGTCGGGTGGCCTGGTCGAGACCGCGGGCCCAGTGGATCTCGATCGAGGTGCCGCTGTCGGCGACCGCGGCCTTGATCAGCTGGGCGTCCGAGGCGTCGTCCTCGATGACCAGCAGCCGCAGCGGTGCGGCGCCGCCGTCGGCGGGCCCGTCACCCGGTGCCGGAGCGTTTCCCGCGTCGGCCGTGGGCGACGGGTGCCGCACGCCGTGCGCGGCCGGGACCGCCTGCGACCGGGGGTGAGGTATCGGGGGAACCGCCGTCGCCGGACCCGTCGTCGCCGGGTGCTTACGGGCATGGCCGACGGGGGCGCCGTCATGGGCGCCCGGCAGGTCCGCGGCACCAGGTGCCCGCCCGTCTCCCGTTGCGGGCATCGGTGGTTCCTCCCTTTCCCCGACTGCGTAACGGCCGGCGTCCGTCCGCAGTGCCCTCCTGGCACCTCGCGTCGGGGAACTTCTCGCGACCATAACGTGATCTCCGGGGATTTCTCTGGCCGACCGGCGCCGTTGTGGTTATTGCCACGCCGGTGGCGGTGTGGTGATCGGACTCGGGCGACGGCTCGGATCCCCGCCCGGCGGCTGCCGGGAGGGCCCGGGGAAGGGGACAGGTGATGGTGATGCGGATCACCCTGGTCGAGGGTGACATCACGGAACAGCGGGTGGACGCGGTGGTGAACGCCGCCAACTCGTCCTTGCTGGGCGGTGGCGGTGTGGACGGCGCGATCCACCGCAGGGGCGGGCCGCTGATTCTGGAGGAGTGCCGCCGGCTGCGGGCCTCGCACTGGGGCAAGGGGCTGCCCACCGGGCGCGCGGTGGCGACCACGGCCGGGCGGTTGCCGGCCCGGTGGGTGGTGCACACCGTCGGGCCGGTGTACCTGGCGGAGGAGTACGAGGAGCGGGCTGAGCTGCTGGCCTCCTGCTATCGCGAGTCGCTGCGCGTGGCGGCGGAGTTGGGGGCGGCCACGGTGGCCTTCCCGGCGGTGTCGGCCGGGATCTTCGGCTGGCCGCCGGCGGATGCGGCCCGGATCGGGCTCGGCACCGTCGCCCGGGTGCTGGACGGCGGCGACGCGCGCGCGGGCGCGGAGCTGGCGGAGGTGCGGTTCGTGCTGTTCGGGTCGGAGATGTACGAGGTGTTCGAACGGGCCCTGGGGGAGCTGCTCGGCCAGGGCGGCTGACGGCGGTGCGCAACTGGGCGTGACGGGCGCTGGGCGGCGTGTGGTGGCGCCGCTCAGCGACCTCCATCGTGGCGTGACGGGGCGTCAACACGCCAGAGATATTCGATAACTCGTTCGAGTGAATGCAGCGCATCGCTCACCAGAGCTGCAGTGCTTCGGTCGCCGGAGCCGGGGCGCGCCGCCCACCGGAGCCGGGGGCGCGTGACTACGGCGCGAGCGCCGTCCAGGGCACCGTGACCTCGCCCTGCCGCCACCGCCCGCGCGGGTCCACCAGCGGCCAGCTGCCCGCCAGCGCCGTGCACGCCGCCACCCAGCGCTGCCGCGCCCCGAACGCCCCGTACGGCGCGGCGGCCGCCCAGGCCCGGTCGAACTCGGTCAGGAAGGAGTGCACCGGCCGGCCCGGCACGTTGTGGTGGATCAGCGCCTTCGGCAGCCGTTCGGCCAGGTCGGAGGGCTGCTCCAGGCCGCCGAGCCGGGCCGCGAAGGTCACCGTCCGGGGCCCCTCCGGGCCGAGCGCGACCCAGACGTGCCGCCGCCCGATCTCGTCGCAGGTGCCCTCGACCAGCAACCCGTCCGGGGCCAGCCGGGCGCACAGCCGCTCCCACACCCCGGCCACCGCCGACTCCTCGTACTGCCGCAGCACATTGGCCGCCCGGATCAGCTGGGCCGGCGCGCCGCCGTCCAGCGGCACCTCGAAACCGCCGCGCCGGAAGGTGAGCAGCGGCGGCTCGGCGTACGGCAGCGCGGCCGTGACCCGCTCCGGCTCGATCTCGATCCCGACCACCCGGACGTCCGGCCGCACCGCGCGCAGCCGCCCGGCCAGCTCCACGGCCGTCCAGGGCGCCGCGCCGTAGCCGAGGTCGACCGCCACCGGAGGCCGCTCGGCGGCGCGCAGCGTACGGCCCAGGGTGTGCGCGATCCAGCGGTCCATCCGGCGCAGCCGGTTGGTGTTGGTGGTGCCCCGGGTGACGGTCCCCACCGGACGGCCGGTCCGCCCGCGGGCGGGCGCGGTGGTCGCGGGGTCGAAGGAGGCAGCCATGCCCAGAAGGGTAGTCGGGACGGCGGCGGCACCGCCCCTGACCAGCGCGGCTGCCGCGTCGGCCGGGGGAGCCGGTCGGTCCCCGCCATCTCACCGCCCGGACCGGGAATGCCGGACGGTTGCCGCGTGGTTGGCACACTGGTGGTGTTGTGTGCCCGGACGGGGCAGCGCACACCGGACATGCGGCGGCCCGTTCACGCGGACCGCCGAGACGGGCCGCACACGAGGAGGCTTCAGCCAGGTGATCCAGCACCCCGTCCGTTCGGTACGCCGTGCCCAGTCGGCCGCACCCGCGCGCGGGCGGCTCCAGCCGTTCGTCCCGGGTCGCCGCCGCCCGCGCCGCATAGCCATGCTGAGCGTGCACACCTCGCCGCTGCACCAGCCCGGCACCGGGGACGCCGGCGGGATGAACGTCTACATCGTCGAGCTGGCCAAGCGCCTGGCCGAGCTCAACATCGAGGTCGAGGTCTTCACCCGGTCGATCTGCTCGGACGACGCGCCGACCGTCGAGCTGGCCCCGGGCGTGCTGGTCCGGCACGTCACCGCCGGGCCGTACGAGGGGCTGGTCAAGGAGGACCTGCCGGCCCAGCTGTGCGCCTTCACCCACGGGGTGCTGCGCACCGAGGCCGGCCACCGCCCCGGCCACTACGACCTGGTGCACTCGCACTACTGGCTCTCCGGGCAGGTCGGCTGGCTGGCCGCGCAGCGCTGGGGGGTGCCGCTGGTGCACACCATGCACACCATGGCGAAGGTGAAGAACGCCGCGCTGGCCGAGGGCGACACGCCCGAGCCCGCGGCCCGGGTGATCGGCGAGACCCAGGTGGTCGAGGCGGCCGACCGGCTGATCGCCAACACCACCGAGGAGGCCGCCGAGCTGGCGCTGCACTACGGCGCCCGGCCGGACCAGCTGGCCGTCGTCCACCCCGGGGTGAACCTGGACGTCTTCCGCCCCGGCGGCCCGCCGGCCGCGGCCGCCGCCCGGGCCCGGCTGGGCCTGCCGCAGGACGCCGCCGTGCTGCTGTTCGCCGGTCGGATCCAGCCGCTGAAGGCACCGGACGTGCTGCTGCGGGCGGTCGCCGCGCTGCTGGAGCGCAGTCCGGAGCTGCGCGAGCGCCTGGTGGTGCCGGTGGTCGGCGGTCCGTCCGGCACCGGGCTGGCCCGGCCGGAGAGCCTGCACAAGCTGGCCGCCCAGCTGGGCATCGGCGACGTGGTGCGGTTCCACCCACCGGTCGGCCAGGCCCGGCTCGCGGACTGGTACCGCGCGGCGACGGCCCTGGTGATGCCGTCGTACAGCGAGTCCTTCGGGCTGGTCGCGCTGGAGGCGCAGGCCTGTGGCACCCCGGTAGTGGCGGCCTCGGTCGGCGGTCTGCCGATCGCGGTGCGGGACGGCGAGACCGGCACCCTGGTGAACGGCCACGACCCGCTGGCGTGGGCCCGCGCGCTGGAGCCGTACGTCACCGACCGGGCGCTGGTGGCCCGGCGCGGCGTTGCGGCGGCCCGGCACGCGGCCGCCTTCGGCTGGGACACCGCCGCGGCGACCACCGCGGAGGTGTACGCCGGCAGCATGGCCCGCCCGGCCGGCCGACTGGCCGGGGCTCTCCGCCGCTCGGTCTGAGCCCGCGCCGAGCCCGGCCTGCCGCGCGGTGCCGGGCCGCGCCCTGCGCTCCACCGGCTGCGCTTTTCCGGTACTGGCGAGTAACGTCACCCCCATGGCAATCCGCACCAAGGACGAGGCCCTGACCCTCCTGCGCACCGCCCTGGACGAAGCCGGGGTGGCCTGGGAGCCGGCCGCCACCGACCCGTACACGCTGGTGGCGACCCTCCCGGGCACCCGCAAGCTGAGCACCACCTGCGCCCTGCGGGTCGGCGACCACACCCTGTCGGTGAACGCCTTCGTGATCCGCCGCCCCGACGAGAACCACGAGGCCGTCTACCGCTGGCTGCTGGAGCGCAACACCCGGCTGTACGGCGTCGCGTACGCGATCGACCAGCTCGGCGACGTCTACCTGGCCGGTCGCCTGCCGCTGGAGTCGCTCACCCCGCCGGCCGTGGACCGGCTGCTCGGGACGGTGCTGGAGAACGCCGACGAGCCCTTCAACACGCTGTTGGAGCTGGGCTTCGCCTCGGCGATCCGGCGCGAGTGGGAGTGGCGGACCAAGCGCGGGGAGTCCACCCGCAACCTGGCCGCCTTCGCCCACCTGGCCGCCCCGACGACCGACTGATCCAGGGGCCCCCGGGGTCTGTCTCCGGGGTCCTCGCCGACTCCGACAAGGACCCGGGGGACAGGCTCTCTAGGCGCCCGCCGGAGCCTTCTCGGCCTCCGCGGCGGGCGCCGCCACCTCGGTCACCGCGTCGGTGCGGCGCCCGGCCGCGCCGGTCCGGCGGGCCAGCGCCACGTACCCGAGCGCCGCGACCGTGCCGACCACCCCGCAGGCCAGCCAGAGCACGGCCGGCCCGGCGTACTGGAGCAGCAGCCCGCCGCCCGCCGGGCCGAGCAGTGAGGCGAGCGACCAGGACAGCGAGTAGACGCCCTGGTACCGGCCGCGCGCGTGGGTGGGCGCCAGCTCGGCGATCAGGCCCATCATCACCGGCGTGTGGAGGATCTCCCCGACCGTCCAGACCCCCACCGAGAGCGCGAACAGCCACGCCGAGGACCCGGCCAGCGCGGCCAGCCCGAAGCCCCAGCCGGTGAGCAGGCAGCTGGCGATCAGCAGCCCGGTCCGCGAGCGGCCCTCCATCCACCGGGTGAGCGGGATCTGCAGCACCACGATCAGCAGCCCGTTCAGTCCGATGACCAGCCCGTACTCGGTGGACGTGACGCCCGAGGCGCCCATGTCCACGGCCAGCGTGGTGCTGCCCTGCTGGAAGAGCAGGGCGACCAGCAGGGTCAGCCCGACCAGCGCCATGAACGGGGCGTCCCGGAGCACGGTGAGCAGGCTGGTCCTCGGCTCCTCGGCGCCGGCCGCCTGGCCGGTCGGGGTCTGCGGCTTGGTCTCCGGGATCCGGATGAAGATCACCACCGCGCAGACCAGCGTGGTCAGCGCGTCCAGCAGGAAGAGCGTGAGGTAGCCGTGGGTGGCGATCAGGCCGGCTGCGGCGGCCGAGAGGCCGAAGCCGATGTTGATCGCCCAGTAGTTCAGCGAGTACGCCCGGACCCGGTCCTCGGCCGGGACGAGGTCCGCGATGATCGCCGAGGTGGGCGGCCGGGTCGCGTTGTTGCACAGGCCCACCAGGAAGGCCACCACGGCGATCGCCACCTGGCCGTCCATGAAGCCGAGCACGGCGGTGGACAGCGCGGTGCCGAGTTGGGCGGCGACCAGCGTCGGCCGGCGCCCGATCCGGTCGGTCAGCACGCCCGCGCCGACCGCCGAGATCGCCGAGCCGAGGCCGAACAGCGAGGCCACCAGACCCGCGTAGGAGGGCGAGTACCCCCGCTCGGCGGTCAGGTAGAGCGCGAGGAAGGTGACGACGAACGATCCGAGGCGGTTCACCAGCGTGCTCACCCAGAGCCACCAGAACTGCCGTGGCAGCCCGCCCACCGTCTCCCGCACCACTCTTCGGATCCGGGGGTTGCTGACCAGGCTGACGAGCATGTGGGGGCTCCTGATGGCAGGCGTCCGCTGAGCGGCAGGGGCAGGCCCGCTCAGCCGACTCATGTAAGTGGCAGATGCGCAGGGCACACATTACCCGCGGGGCGAAGGTCCCCACCAGGGATTTCCCGGCCCTCCACCAAAAGGTCCCCACCAGGGGTTTTCCGGCCCTCCACTAAGCTGGGGCCCATGGCTGACACGACGTACCGACTCATCCTGCTCCGCCACGGCGAGAGCCAGTGGAACCAGAAGAACCTGTTCACCGGTTGGGTCGACGTCGACCTCAACGAGAAGGGCGAGAAGGAGGCGGCCCGCGGTGGCGAGCTCCTGTCCGCCGAGGGTCTGCTCCCCGACGTGGTGCACACCTCGCTGCTGCGCCGCGCCATCCGCACCTCGCAGATCGCCCTGGACAAGGCCGACCGGCACTGGATCCCGGTCAGTCGCAGCTGGCGTCTGAACGAGCGCCACTACGGTGCGCTGCAGGGCAAGGACAAGGCCCAGACCCTGGCCGAGTTCGGCGAGGAGCAGTTCCAGCTGTGGCGCCGCTCCTACGACACCCCGCCGCCGGCCCTGGCCGACGACAACGAGTACTCGCAGGCCGGTGACGCCCGCTACGCCGAGATCCCGAGCGAGCTGCGTCCGCGCACCGAGTGCCTGAAGGACGTCGTCGAGCGGATGCTCCCGTACTGGTACGACGCCATCGTCCCGGACCTCGCCGCCGGCAAGACCGTCCTGGTCACCGCCCACGGCAACAGCCTGCGCGCGCTGGTCAAGCACCTCGACGGCATCTCCGACGCCGACATCGCCGGCCTGAACATCCCCACCGGCATCCCGTTGGTCTACGAGCTCGACGCCGACTTCAAGCCGGTCGTCGCCGGTGGCCGCTACCTCGACGCCGAGGCCGCCGCCGCCGCCATCGAGGCGGTCAAGAACCAGGGCAAGAAGTAACCCACTTGCCGAAACGGCCCCTTACCTGCGCGTTTGGCGCTGGTGAGGGGCCGTCGTCATTCCCGGGCCGTCTGTGGGCCGTCAGCCTTCGCGATCTTGGTGATGGTTCAGACCATTGACGGGTGGTGGCGGAGGCTCCTGCCGTGAGGGCGCCGGACTGGCGCAGGCATGCCAAGGATTCCGCTGCCTTGGGCCGCCGCACCCCCACAGCCACATCGCGACCGTCCCGGGCGGGCGCACCGGCCGCCAGGTGGTCGTCGCCGTCCGGACGATCGCCGACACGGGGAATGCCTTCTACTCCTGCACCGACGTCCAGTTCTGACGGTTCCGGCCACCGAAACGGACCTGACCGCCGGAACGGACGAGGTGCACGGCCGCCCGGCGGCCGTGCACCTCGTGACTCCTCGGCGGCGGATGCCTCAGTGGCCGCCGCAGCAGCCGCCGTCCGCACCGCCGCACTGGCAGGGCGCGCCGGACTGGCAGCCGCAGCCGCAGCCCGGTCCGCAGCCGCAGCCGGCCGCGAGGACGGGCAACAGCTTCGGGGTGGGCGGCTCGACGGTGTTGTGGGCTGGTGCCGGTCGGGTCGGGTTGGCCTTCATCGAGCTCTTCCCTCCTTCTGACGGGCACACTCCTGTGCCCCCAACGTCGAGTGAAGCCGCCGATCGGAGGGAGCGTCAATGGGCGCGCAGTGGTGGGGTGCGCGGAAGGCCGTGCACCCACACCACCCTCGCCGCAGGTTTACTCACCCCCGGGGGTGAGCGGCGGTCACTCCGCCCCGGCGGCCTCCGCGGCCTCGGTGGCGGCCACGAACTCGGCCACGTGCTCGCCGGTCACCAGGTACACCACGCGCTTGGCGACCGACACGGCGTGGTCCGCGAAGCGCTCGTAGTAGCGGCCGACCAGGGTGATGTCGACGGCGGTCTCGATGCCGTGGTGCCAGCGCTCGTCGATCAGGTGCGACAGCAGCTCGCGGTGCAGGCTGTCGATGGCGTCGTCGTCCTGCTCCAGCTCCAGGGCCTTGTCGACGTCCTTGGTGGCGATCACCAGGCCGGCCTTGGCGACCAGTCTCTGGGCGAGCTGGCCCATCTCCAGGACGGTGGAGTGCAGGTCGGCGGGCACGGCCGACTCGGGGTAGCGCATCCGCGCGACCTTGGCGACGTGCCGGGCGAGGTCGCCGCAGCGCTCCAGGTCGGCGCTCATCCGCAGCGAGGTGACCACGATGCGCAGGTCGGTGGCGACGGGCTGCTGCCGGGCGAGCAGATCGATGGCGCGGTTCTCCAGCTCGTGGTGGAGGTCGTTGATCTTCTCGTCGGCGGCGATGACGCTCTCCGCCAGCGCCAGGTCCGCGTCGAGGAGTGCGGTGGTGGCCCGGCCCATGGCCGAGCCGGCCAGTCGCGCCATCTCGACCAGGCTGTCGCCGATCGAGTCCAGTTCCTCGTGGTACGCGTCGCGCATGTTCTCTCCTCAGTAGCTGTGTCGGTGGCGGTGCCGACCGGTCGGCCCGTCCGACCGTCGTTTCGGCGTTCGGGCGACCGCTGCTGGTGGCGCGAATGGTACGCGCACACCTGAGACCGTGGCCGCTGTCCGGCACACGGTTCTCTCCCACACGGGCTGCGCGGCCAACTCTGTGCCGTTCGGGCGACGACGCACGGCCGGTGCGGTGAATCAGCAGCTACGTGAAGGTGAATTCTCGGCAACGCGTGGTCGATGCCTTGATCCAGCCCTTGGGGAGTGGCCTGGCCGTGCGCTTACGCTGGCCACATGGACGTGAACGTGGCCGCTGCCGCCGCCTGTGCCATAGCCGGGCTCGGCGTAGGCCTCACCGCCTCCATCGCCTTCCGTTGGAGCGAGCGCGAGCAGGCCAAGGGCAAGCACACCGGCGGCAGGCATTACGGCCGGTACCAGGCACTGGGCGCCGGCACCCCGGAACCCCCGCTGCCGCCGGGGGTCGACACCGTACTCTCCGTGCTCCGCTCCTGCGCGATCGTGCTGGGCGAGGGCGACGAGGTGGTCAAGGCCAGCTCGGCGGCGTACGCGATGGGCCTGGTGCGCGGCGGCGCGGTCGCCGTGGACCAGATGCTCGCGCTGGCCCGCGCCACCCGCCGGGACGGCGAGATCCGGCAGGTCGAGCTGGAGGTGCCCCGCCCCGGAGCGGCCCGCGCGGCCGAGCCGCTCGCGGTGTCCGTCCGGGTCGCCCCGCTGGGCTCCCGGCTGGTGCTGGTGCTGGTCGAGGACCAGACCGAGCGCCGTCGGGTGGAGGCCGTCCGCCGGGACTTCGTGGCCAACGTCAGCCATGAGCTCAAGACCCCGGTCGGCGCCCTGTCGCTGCTCTCCGAGGCGGTCGCCGACGCGGCCGACGACCCGGAGGCGGTGCAGCGCTTCGCCGGCCGGATGCAGGTCGAGGCGACCAGGCTGGCCAGCCTGGTGCAGGAGATCATCGACCTCTCCCGGGTCCAGGACGACCGGCTGATGGTCGACCCGGAGCCGGTCGCGGTGGACGAGTTGATCGCCGAGGCGATCGACCGCTGCCGCCAGCAGGCCGCCACCAAGCAGATCCTGATCGCGGCCGGCGGCATCGCCGGGCTCTACCTGCACGGCAACCGCGGCCAGCTCGCCGCCGCGCTCGGCAACCTGGTGGAGAACGCCGTCAACTACAGCCCGCCCCGCACCCGGGTGGCGATCGCCACCCGCCGGATCTCCAGCGCCGCGGCGCTCGGCGAGGCGGACGGCGAGCTGATCGAGATCTCGGTGACCGACCAGGGCATCGGGATCTCCGAGAAGGACCGCGAGCGGGTCTTCGAGCGCTTCTACCGGGTCGACCCGGCCCGCTCCCGGCAGACCGGCGGCACCGGCCTCGGCCTGTCCATCGTCAAGCACGTCGCCGCCTCGCACGGCGGCACCGTCTCGGTGTGGAGCGTCGAGGGCCAGGGGTCGACCTTCACCGTCCGCCTGCCCGCCGGACAGGCGCCCGCCGACGACGAATTCGACGACGACCGGCTCGACGAGGACCTCGACACCGAGGACCGCGACACCGAAGGACTCGACGACGAGCCCGGCGACCACACCGCCCGGCCCGCCGCCGTACCCCGAACTCTCACCGCGGACCGTACGCACGGTACGGCCCGTTCGCTCCCCGCCGGGGAGCGGGAAGAACCCCTGACAACCACAACCCAGCGTGCCCCGGAGGCCTGATCGTGACCCGAGTACTGGTGGTCGAGGACGAGGAGTCGTTCAGCGACGCCCTCTCGTACATGCTTCGCAAGGAGGGCTTCGAGGTGGCCGTCGCCGCCACCGGCCCCGACGCCCTGGAGCAGTTCGAACGCAATGGCGCGGACCTCGTCCTGCTCGACCTGATGCTGCCGGGCCTGCCGGGCACCGAGGTCTGCCGCCAGCTCCGGGTGCGTTCCAACGTCCCGGTGATCATGGTGACCGCCAAGGACAGCGAGATCGACAAGGTCGTCGGGCTGGAGATAGGCGCTGACGACTACGTCACCAAGCCGTACTCCACCCGTGAGCTGGTCGCCCGGATCCGCGCGGTGCTGCGCCGCCGCGGCGAGGACGGCGGCGCGGGCGACAACGGCGGCGGTCCGGGTGCCCTGGAGGCGGGCCCGGTCCGGATGGACGTGGACCGGCACGTGGTGACCGTGGACGGCGCCAAGGTCGACCTGCCGCTCAAGGAGTTCGACCTGCTGGAGATGCTGCTGCGCAACGCGGGCCGGGTGCTCACCCGCATGCAGCTGATCGACCGGGTCTGGGGCGCGGACTACGTCGGCGACACCAAGACCCTGGACGTCCACGTGAAGCGCCTGCGGGCCAAGATCGAGCCCGACCCGGGCGCGCCGCGCTACCTGGTCACCGTCCGCGGCCTCGGCTACAAGTTCGAGCCGTAAGCCGTAGACCGCGGGAACGTACGGACGCGGAGGGCCCCCGCCGGCACTGGCGGGGGCCCTCCGCGTGAGCGGCCTTCCGCGGGCCCGGGAAGGGCCCGCGGGAGGCGGTGTGCTGCGTCAGTGCGCGGCCGGAGCGGTCGCCGACGCGGTGGCGGGAGCGATCGGAGTGGCCGCACCGGTGGTGGTCCCGGCCATCGGGGTGCCGGTGGCGCCCGGGGTGGTGGCGCCGGCGGACGGGGCGGCCGCCGGGGCGGTCGCGGCCGGGGAGGCCGGGGTGACGCTCTTGGTCGGGACGGCCGCCGGGGTCGGGACGGCCGCCGGGGTCGGGCCGAAGCCCGCGTAGATGCCCGCGTTCGGGCTCACACCGGCCTGGGCGTCGACCTTCTGGCCGTCCTTGAAGGTGAAGGTGGTGGTGGCGAAGCCGCCGACGTGCACGGCGGCCGAGGCGACGGTGGCGGACGGGTTGCCCTGACCGCCGATCGCCACTGAGCCGCCGGCCGGGATGACGATGCCGGGCAGCGGAGCACCCGCGGCGTCCGCGAGGGAGGCGCTGCTGGTGCCGACGGTGATCGACTGCAGCTCGGCCGGGACGGCGGCCGTGTTGGAGATGGTGACGACCACGTTGGCGGCGCCCGTGTAGTCACCCGAGGCACCCACCCCGGTGACGACCACGATGTTGTTCAGCCGGAGGTTCGTCCCGATGGTCGCCGCCGCGTTGTCGGGCTTGATCTGCAGGGTGTCCGGCGTGGTGCTTGCGGCGCAGGACGACAGCGAGGCGATGGCGATGGCGGCGATGGCGGCGATGCTGCCGCGTCGAAGGCTGCGGCTCACGGCGGCGGCTTCTCCCTAGGTCACGTGTCGATCAGGTCAGGTCTCAGATTATCGACCTCACTTATGCGCTCCTCACGGGGTGGTCCCCGTGTCGCACTCCCGGGGCCGCTCCGGGGCCGTCCGGCGGTACCGGCGTCATGTCCGGGTCACGACGGGGACAAGCTTCGACCAAGATCGAATAACGATTGGGTCGCGGCTCGAAAGATGGCGAAAGCTCAAGATCCAATCACGGTTGCGGGGGTGTTGCGCAAGGGTTTCATCGGGCGCCGGAACCGCCTCCGACCTGCGGGAAGCCCGTCTCGAACATCGGTCGCAGCACGTCATGGGGGTCCTTGTCAAGCCCCGAGACCGGCCCTGACCTGCGAAAACGCCCTTCGGGTGCACCGCGAGGCGTGTTATTCTGGAAAGCCACGGAAGGGGTCCTGTCACATGACGTTCAAGGTTGGCGACACGGTGGTCTACCCCCATCACGGGGCCGCGCTGATCGAGGCCATCGAAATTCGCCAGATCAAAGGTGTGGACAAGACCTACCTGGTGCTCAAGGTGCAGCAGGGAGACCTGACGCTCCGCGTGCCCGCCGAGAACGCGGAGTTCGTCGGCGTGCGCGATGTGGTCGGCCAGGAGGGTCTGGACCGGGTCTTCGAGGTGCTGCGCGCACCGTACACCGAAGAGCCGACCAACTGGTCCCGTCGCTACAAGGCGAACCTGGAGAAGCTCGCTTCGGGCGACGTTATCAAGGTCGCCGAGGTTGTGCGCGACCTCTGGCGTCGCGAGCGCGAGCGCGGCCTCTCGGCCGGCGAGAAGCGGATGCTCGCGAAGGCGCGCCAGATCCTCGTCAGCGAACTCGCGCTGGCGGAGAACACCAACGAGGACAAGGCGGAGACGCTGCTCGACGAGGTCCTCGCCTCGTAGTGCAGTCGGCCTCGTAGTGCAGTCGGGCTGCCGCCCACCGCTCACAGCGCCCGGTGCCGGCGCGCCGCTCCCAGGACGAAGTGTCCAAGGGTGGTGCAGTGGCACTTCGGGCGCTGAGGCGTGTCCGGACGACGCCTCCCACCCGAGCCGGTCCAGGCCTGCAAGACCGTTTTCGCGGAGTTGTGCGGCGGGCGGTGGACCATGGTTCTTCGGAAGGGGCCCGGGCGCCCGCCGGGCACGCCAAGGCCATACCCACTTCGCCGAAGGAGTGAAACCTGAACGCCTCAGCAGCAGTCGCAGCAGCAGTGGTGCCCGCCGCCGGACGCGGTGAGCGGCTGGGGCCCGGAGCCCCGAAGGCCCTGCGGGAACTGGGCGGCGTGCCGCTCCTGGTGCACGCCGTACGGGCCCTGGCGCGCAGCCGGGCGGTCGGCCTGGTCGTGGTCGCCGCGCCCGCCGACGGGGTGGCCGAGGTGGTCGCCCTGCTGGACAGCCACGGGCTGGACGGCAAGGACATCCGGGTGGTGGCCGGCGGCGCGACCCGCCAGGAGTCGGTCCGGCTCGGACTGGACGCGATCCCGGAGGACGTGGAGATCGTCCTGGTGCACGACGCGGCCCGCCCGCTCGTCCCGGTCGAGGTGGTGGACGCCGTCGCGGCCGCCGTCCGGGCCGGGGCCGAGGCGGTGGTGCCCGCGGTGCCGCTGGCCGACACCGTGAAGCGGGTCGAGCCGAACCCGGGCCGTCCCGAGCCGGTCGTCGACACGCCCGAGCGGGCCACCCTGCGCGCGGTGCAGACCCCGCAGGGCTTCGACCGGGCCACCCTGGTCGAGGTGCACGCCAAGGCGCTGGCCGAGGAGGCCGCGGGCGGCGCCGACGCCCCGGCCGTCACCGACGACGCCGGTCTGGTGGAGCGCTACGGCGGCCGGGTCGTCGTGGTGCCCGGCCACGAGGAGGCGTTCAAGGTCACCCGTCCGTTGGACCTCGTGCTCGCCGAGGCCGTACTCGCCCGCCGGAGGGCCGCCGATGCCTACTGAGCCGTTGATCTCCCGGGTCGGGATCGGTACCGATGTGCACGCCTTCGAGGCGGGCCGCCCGCTCTGGGTGGCCGGACTGGAGTGGCCGGACGCCGAGTTCGGGCTCTCCGGGCACTCGGACGCGGACGTCGCCGCGCACGCCGCCTGTGACGCGCTGTTCTCGGCCGCCGGAATCGGCGACCTGGGCGCCCACTTCGGCACCGACCGCCCGGAGTGGGCCGGTGCCTCCGGGGTGAAGCTGCTCGGCGAGGCGGCCCGGCTGGTCCGCGAGGCGGGCTTCGAGATCGGCAACGTCGCGGTCCAGGTGATCGGCGTCCGGCCGAAGATCGGCAAGCGCCGGGCCGAGGCGCAGGCCGCGCTGTCCGGGGCGGCCGGTGCGCCGGTCTCGGTCTCCGGCACCACCACCGACGGTCTGGGCCTGACCGGCCGGGCCGAGGGGCTGGCCGCGATCGCCACCGCCCTGGTGTACGAACGGCGTTGAGCGGGGTTTCGGTCGGCGGGGCGGAAATACCCGACTGCTGACGGGTGTTCACCAGGTGCCGCGGGGACCGGATCGCTAATGTGCGAGACGGGCCCGCGCGGAGCTCGCCTCGGGTCCGTACCGCCGCCGACGAGAAGAGGTTTCCGATGGGAGTCGAACTTTCCGACAAGGCCAAGGCGTTGATCGACGGCAAGAGCTTCGCCGTGATCTCCACGATCCAGCCCGACGGCAGCCCCCAGTCCTCCGTGGTCTGGGTCAAGCGGGACGGCGACGACATCCTGTTCTCCACGGTCGAGGGTCGCCGCAAGCACCTCAACCTGGTGAAGGACCCGCGTGTCTCGCTGGTGATCAACCCGCCGGAGAGCCCGTACGAGTATCTGGAGGCGCGCGGCTCGGTGACGATGACCACCGAGGGCGGCCGGGAGCTGATCAACGAGCTGGCCGCCAAGTACCGCGGCGTGGACGCCTACACCTGGGACGGCCCGGACGACGTCCGGGTGGTCGTCCGGCTCAGCCCGCGCAAGGTGGTCGGCGGCATCTGACCGGCACGGCCGAGTCGCGTTTCCCCGGGGGTGCGGCCCGTCATTCCCGGGGGATGTCGCGGGGCACCCCCCGCTGCCCACTACGCTTGACGCTGTGAGCATTCGTCTGTACGACACCAGCACCCGCCAGGTACGCGACTTCGTCCCGCTTGTGCCGGGTTGTGTCTCGATCTACCTGTGCGGCGCTACCGTCCAGTCGGCGCCACACATCGGGCACGTCCGGTCCTACCTCAACTTCGACATCATGCAACGGTGGTTCGCCTACCGCGGCTACCAGGTGACCTTCGTCCGCAACGTCACCGACATCGACGACAAGATCATCGCCAAGGAGCGCGAGCTCGGCACTCCGTGGTGGCAGATCGGGTACGAGAACGAGCGCGCCTTCAACGAGGGTTACGACGCGCTCGGCTGCCTGCCGCCGACCGTCGAGCCGCGGGCCACCGGGCACATCCCCGAGATGATCGAGATGATGCAGGGGCTCATCGAGAAGGGCCACGCCTACGCGGCCGACGGCAACGTCTACTTCGACGTGAAGTCGTACCCCGACTACCTCGCGCTCTCCAACCAGAAGCTGGACGACCTGCGCCAGCCCGAGGGCGAGGGCGAGACCGGCAAGCGCGACCAGCGCGACTTCGCGATGTGGAAGACCGCCAAGCCGGGCGAGCCGAGCTGGGAGACCCCGTGGGGTCGCGGCCGTCCGGGCTGGCACCTGGAGTGCTCGGCGATGGCCCACAAGTACCTGGGCCCGGCCTTCGACATCCACGGCGGCGGGCTGGACCTGATCTTCCCGCACCACGAGAACGAGATCGCCCAGTCCAAGGCCTACGGCGACGACTTCGCCGGCTTCTGGGCGCACAACGCCTGGGTCACCATGGCCGGCGAGAAGATGAGCAAGTCGCTGGGCAACTCGGTGCTGGTCTCCGAGATGGTCCAGCGCTGGCGGCCGATCGTGCTCCGCTACTACCTGGGCGCCCCGCACTACCGCTCGATGATCGAGTACAGCGAGGAGTCGCTGCGCGAGGCCGAGGCCGGGTTCGGCCGGATCGAGGGCTTCATCCAGCGTGCCGTCGAGCGCTGCGGCAAGGTCGACGCGGCGCCCGAGGTGCCGCCGGCCTTCGCCGAGGCGATGGACGACGACTTCGGCGTGCCGCAGGCGCTCGCCGTCGTGCACACCGCGGTCCGCCAGGGCAACAGTGCCCTGAACGCGGACGACAAGGAGAGCGTGGTGGCGCGACTGGCCGAGGTCCGTGCGATGCTCGGTGTACTGGGCCTCGACCCGCTCGACCCGCACTGGGCCGGGGCGGAGCGTGGCGAGGACCTCCACGGCGTGGTCGACTCGCTGGTCCGCCTGGTCCTGGACCAGCGGCAGGCGGCGCGCGAGCGCAAGGACTTCGCCACCGCGGATGCCATCCGCGACCAGCTCGGCCTGGCCGGGCTGGCCATCGAGGACACCCCGTCCGGCCCGCGCTGGACGATCAACAGCCAGTAACCCCATCCGACGATCGGGGTGATGGGTGGGCCGTACCGGACCGGTGCGGCCCTCCCGCATGACGTAGCGCATGCCGTCGGCCGCCGCCGCACCGAGCGGAGCGGTCGGGCATGCCGGACAGACAGGAAGTACAGCCATGGCCGGCAACAGCCAGCGCAGGAACCGCCGCAACCCCGGATCGAAGAAGGGTGCGTCTGTCGGTACCGGCGGGCACAGCCGGAAGGCGCTGCAGGGCAAGGGCCCGACCCCGCCCGGTGAGGAGCGCAAGGGCCACCCCAAGCAGCGGGCCGCCAACGCCGCGCTGAAGCGCGAGCGGGACGCCAAGGCCCGGGCCGGCATGCGCCGGGCCGGCGGTGGCGGTCGCGGTGGTCGCGGCGGCGCGGGCAGCGCCGAGCTGGTCTTCGGCCGCAACTCGGTGGTCGAGGCCCTGCAGGGCGGCGTCCCCGCCAACGCGCTGTACGTCCAGCAGTTCATCGACACCGACGACCGCGTGCGCGAGGCCTTCCAGGCCGCCAACGACCGCGGCATCCCGCTGATGGAGGCCCCGCGCCCGCAGCTGGACCAGATGACCGGCGGGCTCAACCACCAGGGCCTGGTGCTGCAGGTCCCGCCGTACGAGTACGCGCACCCCGAGGACCTGCTGGAGGAGGCCGCCGACGCCGGCCAGGACGCGCTGATCATCGCCCTGGACGGGGTCACCGACTCGCGCAACCTGGGCGCCGTGGTCCGTTCCGCCGCCGCCTTCGGCGCGCACGGCGTGGTCATCCCCGAGCGCCGCGCGGCCGGCATGACCGCCGGTGCCTGGAAGACCTCCTCCGGTGCCGCGGCCCGGCTGCCCGTGGCCCGCGCCACCAACCTGACCCGCACCCTGGAGGCCTACCAGAAGGCCGGTCTGATGGTGGTCGGCCTGGCCGCCGACGGCGAGGCCGAGCTGGGCGACCTGGAGCTGCTGACCGGCCCGGTCGTGATCGTCGCGGGCAGCGAGGGCAAGGGCCTGTCCCGGCTGGTCTCGGAGACCTGCGACATGCGGGTGCGGATCCCGATGTCCGGGCTGACCGAGTCGCTGAACGCCGGTGTCGCGGCGGGCATCGTGCTGTACGAGGCCGCGCGGCTGCGCGCCAAGCGCTGAGCACACCCGGTGTTCTCTCCGCAGGAGATCTTCTGAATTCTCCGCGATCCCGGTGAAAAGCGATCGGGCCCGACCGGGTCCGATCGCTTTTTTCATGATCACTTCAAGTGTGCGCCGGACATCCACCCGGGAGAGTGTCCAAAGCGGCTGTCGCCCGGTTAGACGGGCGTGGACACCAGAACACCTCGGCGCCCCCTGTTCGGCGGTGGCAGTACCGGGATAGACGCGGGCCCCGGGCTCGACACCGTCAAGGTGCCGTCGGACCCGGCGCGCCTCAGCAGCACCCAGGCGAGCTTCCGGCTCCGGCTCGGCACCCCGACGGCGCCGCTGATCGAGGCCCCGGCCGGACTGCTGTCCAGCGGCGCCGCGTTCGGCGACCCGTACGCCAACCAGGGCCTGATCCGCCGTCCGCTGGTCACCCCGCAGGTCGTCGTGCCCGCCTCCGCCGTCCCGGTGCTGGTCGGGGCCGGCGGTGCGCCGCGCCGCAAGGGCCGGGTCACCGCCGTCACCTGGACCGGCCAGGCGGCCCCCGGGGACCTCGCGGCCACCCGGCTGCTGGAGGCGGTGCGCCAGAACGGCTCCCCGACCGGCGGCGGTATCGGCCTGGCCGAGGTGGACACCCAGGTGCTCCCGGCCTACGCCGGCGCCCGGACCGTTCCGCGCCAGCCGCGCGAGGGCACCGGCACCGCCACCGACGCGGGCGTCGGCCCGGTCGGCGAGCCGCACGGCTGGACCCCGAGCGGCGAGCTGCCCGAGGTCTCCGCCGTCGAGGCCGAGGGCAAGCAGCCCTGGTACCCCGGCCGCCGGGTCGACCTCGGCCTGGTGCTGCTGCCGCTGCGCGCGGTGCTCGGCTCGCTCTCGGTCTACGCCGGGTTCAGCAAGCTCTGCGACCCGGTGTACTTCGACGGCGGCGAGCGCGGCTCGATGATGCGCTGGCTCTCCTCGCTGCACCCGTGGAAGGTCGCCGAGCCGCTGCTCGCGTTCGCGATGGCGCACCCGGTGGGCTCCGGCCTGGTGGTGTCGTTCACCGAGATCGTGGCCGGCGTGCTGACCGTCCTGGGCCTGTGGCAGCGGCTCGCGGCCGGGGCGGCGATGCTGCTCTCCGCGGTGCTGCTGTTCACCGTCAGTTGGCGGGCCGTGCCGGTCTACGACGCGCCGGACCTGATCTTCCTCGCGGCGTGGAGTCCGCTGCTGATCGCCGGGGCGCCGTTCGCCTCACTGGACGGGCGGCTCAACCTGGAGGCCTGGCGCCGCGTCGGCGCGGGCGCGCCGGGCGCGCTGCGCCGCCGGGTGCTGCGCCGGGGCTCGGTGGTCACCACCGTCGTGGTCGGCCTGACCCTGCTGCTCGGCTCGATGCTGGGCGCGGCCGTCCGTACCGGCGCCCGGCCGCACCAGCAGGCACCGGCCCGCCCGGCCACCGACTACGGCACCCCGGTCTGGCCGTCGGGCAGCCCGTCCGGCGCCCCGGGCGGCCAGGGCACGTCCACCTCGCCCTCGCCCGCCGCCCCGCGCCCGGCCACCCCGACGCCGAGCGCGACCGCCTCGTCCAGCGCCCCCGGCGCCAAGTCGACCGGTGCCACGCCGAGCGGCAAGCACTCCGGCAAGACGGAGAACGGGGCGGGCTCCTCCCCGGCGTCGGCGGCCCCGTCCGCGGCCTCCGCGGGCGGCTCCGCGCCGGCCCAGCGCAGCACCCCGGCCGCCGGCGGCTCGGGTGCCGCGTCCAAGCCGAGCCCGAGCAGCGGCTCCGGGCTGCTCGGCGGGGTGCTGGGCAGCGGCCCGCTGGCCGACCTGTCCGGTGGCGGGAACTCCTCCCGGCCGGGGACACCGACGGCGACCTGACGTCCCGTCCCGTCCCCGTCCCCCGGCACGACGGCGGGGTGCTCCGTGGGGGAGCACCCCGCCGTCGTGCTGTCGGCGGAGTCGTGCCGTCAGCGGGAGATGTCGCGGTGCGCGGCGAGCTCCTTGGCCGCCTCGGTGAGGTCCTTCGCCGTGTCGATGGCGCGCCAGTACACGCCCTGCGGCAGCTGGTAGCCCGCCAGCCGCTTGCCGCGGGCGAGTTGGGGGAAGGTGGTGCGCTCGTGGTCGCCCACGTCCGGCAGCAGCTCGGCGAACTCCGGGCTGAACACGTACAGGCCGGCGTTGATCAGGAAGGGTGAGGGCGGGGCCTCGATGAAGTCCAGCACATTGCCGAACTGGTCGGTCTCCACGGCGCCCCAGGGAATCCGCGGCCGGGCCAGCGCGAGCGTCGCGACGGCGTCCCGCTCGTGGTGGAAGGCGGCCATGTCGCGCAGGCTGAAGCGGGTCCAGATGTCGCCGTTGGTGGCGTACCAGGGCTCGTCCGGGCGGGGCAGCGCCTTGGCCGCGTACTTGAGGCCGCCGCCGCGCCCGAGCGGCTCCGCCTCGACCACCGTACGGACCCGCAGCGGCAGGTCCGCCCTGTCGAGCCACTCCTCCAGCACGTCGGCGAGGTGCCCGCAGGAGACCACGACGTCGGTGACGCCCTCGGCGGCCAGCCAGGCCAGCTGGTGGCCGAGGATCGGAGTGCCCGTCCCCGGGATCTCGACCAGCGGCTTGGGGCGGTCGTCCGTGTAGGGGCGCAACCGGGAGCCCTGCCCGCCGGCCAGGATGACGGTCTGGGTGACGGGCGTCGTGGTCGGCCGGGGCTGGTGAGACTGTGGGGACACGAGGTCGGTGGTGGGGCCGGAGTCAGCGGTCATGCCTGAACGATAAGGCGCCTGCGGCGTCTTTCGTCGGCCCTTTCGTCGTCTACCCTCAGCCGACGACGCCCGCCGCGAAGGAGCCGTCGCAGACCGGGCGGGCGAAGGAGCGGGCTCGCTGGACGTCGCCCTGGTACTTGCGCACCGCGGCCTTGCCCAGCTCGGTCGCCAGCGAGGCGCAGTACGGCGTGAGCGAGGGCTGCTCGCGCATCGAGCGCTCCAGCAGGTCCAGCGCGGCCGACGGGTTCTTGGCGCGCAGCTCGTCCAGCAGCGCCACCCGCAGGGACTCCTGCGGGGCCAGCCCGTCCGTCTTGGTGGTGGCGGCGGAACGCCCGATCCCGGCGCCGTCGCCGCTGGACGCCGCCACGACCTGCTGGTCGAGCCCGGTCGGTGGGGCCCACGGGACCCGGGTCACGGCGAGGGTGCCGGTGGTCACCAGGACGACCGGCAGGGTCAGGGCGACGGTCTGGCCGATACGGCGCACAAGCTGCTTCACCCTCAGGAGAGTAGCGGTGGGTGCGGGCAGGATCGCCCTCCGTTACACCATCGAGTGACGCGATGTCCGGGTTCGTCCCTGCACCGTGTTGACGTGGGGGTGTACGGACGGAGCCCGCCGGACCGGGAGGGTCCGACGGGCTCCGTCGAGGTGGTCCGCTGGCGCGTCAGTCCGCGTCAGTCCGCGTCAGTCGCAGACGCTCAGGCGCACACCGGTGCTGGTGGCGAAGACGTGGGTCTCCTGCGCGATCGGCACGACGTGGATGGTCTCGCCGCGGGTCGGGATCTGGCGGCCGGGCACGCGGACGACCAGGTCCTTGTCCACGCCGCCGATCTGGGTGGTGCCGTAGACGAAGCCGTCCGAGCCGAGCTCCTCGACCACGTTCACGGTCACCGCGACGCCCTCGATGCCGCCGGCCGGGACGATCTCGAAGTGCTCGGGGCGGATGCCGACGATCACCGTCTTGTCGGAGCCGGCGCCGGCCAGGTTCTCGCGCGAGATGTTGACGACCGAGCCGCCGAACTTCACGCCGCCGTCCACCAGCGGCACCTCGACCAGGTTCATGGCCGGCGAGCCGATGAAGCCGGCCACGAAGAGGTTGGCGGGCTTGTCGTACATGTTGCGCGGGGTGTCGACCTGCTGCAGCAGACCGTCCTTGAGCACCGCGACTCGGTCGCCCATGGTGAGTGCCTCGGTCTGGTCGTGGGTGACGTACACCGTGGTGATGCCCAGGCGGCGCTGCAGACCGGCGATCTGGGTGCGGGTCGAGACGCGGAGCTTGGCGTCCAGGTTCGACAGCGGCTCGTCCATCAGGAAGACCTGCGGCTGGCGGACGATCGCGCGGCCCATCGCGACGCGCTGGCGCTGACCGCCGGAGAGCGCCTTCGGCTTGCGGTCCAGGTAGTCGGTGAGGTCGAGGATCTTCGCCGCCTCCTCGACCTTGGTGCGGATGTCCGCCTTGTTGACGCCGGCGATCTTGAGCGCGAAGCCCATGTTCTCGGCGACGGTCATGTGCGGGTAGAGCGCGTAGTTCTGGAACACCATGGCGATGTCCCGGTCCTTCGGCGGCAGGTGGGTGACGTCCCGGTCGCCGATCCGGATGGCGCCGCTGTTGACGTCCTCCAGGCCGGCCAGCATGCGCAGGCTGGTCGACTTGCCGCAGCCCGACGGGCCGACCAGAACGAGGAACTCGCCGTCCGCGATCTCCAGGTCCAGCGCGTCCACCGAGGGCTTGGTCGCCCCGGGGTAGATGCGGGTCGCCTGGTCGTACGTGACAGAAGCCATGGTTGTGCTCTCCTTCACCGGCAGGAACGTGCCGGACGATCCGAGTAAAGGGGGGTTGGTTCGTCTCCGCCGGTCCGTCAGTGGTCTGAACCACTAAGAGAACCGACTCCCGGCGACGCTACCTGCGCTTTCGCCGCTTGTCAGCCCCCTCCGCCCCGTTTTCGGCATCGGTTCCATCACGCCCACCCGCCCCGCCAACCCCCGGATATCCCCCCACCCCGCCACCTCGGCCCGGTAGACTGCCCCCGGTGCCGCCGTGATCCATCGCGGACGGCCACCGTGCCTCCTTAGCTCAGCTGGCCAGAGCACCGCTCTTGTAAAGCGGGGGTCGTCGGTTCGAACCCGACAGGGGGCTCAGCTTCCGGCCCGGGTCAGAGCGCCGGAGAACGCAGAACGCCCCGGGCCGTCCACGGCCCGGGGCGTCGTCGGCCGACGGGGCATCCGGGGGCTTTCGTCAGGACCTCGGCGCACACCCGGGCCAGGACGTCGTCCCGCAACCGGGGCGGATCCTCGGGGCCGTCGGCCGCTGACCGCAGCCCCGCGCGCACCAGTCGATCTTTCGTCAGCGCCTTGCCGAGGGCGGCGCCGGTGCGCCGGCGCGCCGGTTCACGATGCTGTCGTCGGCCGGCGCGAGGACGCGCTCCCTGGCCTGCGTGTGGACCTCTGCCGGCAACTTCGCGATGGACGGGAAGTGGTGGTACAGCGCACCACGGCTCACCCCGGCGGTGTTGCAGACTCGCGTGCGCATCCCCCTCCGGCCCCCGCCTTCGGTTCGCCGAACAGACCTACAGGTCTGTATGTCTTGCGAGGTCCGTCGCCATCCGTGATCGCTTGGGCGCCGACTGCGGCCCACGCGCCTCACTGAGCACCCCTGCCCGCCCGTCCGTATCCCCGGGTGTGGGGAGTAACCGAGAGAGAGGTGGCGGCGATGAGCATGCTTGCCAACCTCCTGCCGGCGATGCGGAACTCGCGCAAGCGGGCCGGTTCCGGCGAGGAGACCGGAGAGACGAAGGAGACGACCGGTCACCGCCGCCGGAGCCGCAAGCACACGCGGCACTGACGGCTGATCGCACCGGTCATGGTCCCGGGCCAGGACGAGCACGTGTGGTCACTGAGACGGCTGATGGCCGTCGACTCGGGTGACGGTGACGGCCGGGCGGACCCGGTCGTCGCACCGGCCCCGGCCGTGTCGCTGCGGCGGACCTTCGCCCGGTTCTGGCCCTACACGCGCGGGGGACGGCGCTGGCCGGCCCTTCTGCTGGGGTTCGTCCTGCTCGGCCCGGTGGTCGACGTGGCCGCGATCTGGCTTTTCAAGGTCGTCGTCGACGAGGTGCTGGTGCCGCGCAGGCTCGGGCTGTTCCTGCCGGTCGCGCTCGGGTATGCCGGGTTGACCCTGGTGGCAGGGGGCCTGCGTTTCGCCGACGAGACGACCTCGGCCTGGGTCAGCGAGCGCTTCCTGCTCGCCCTGCGCACGGACGTGTTCCGACATCTGCAGGGCCTGCCGCTGGGATTCTTCGAGCGGCGGCGGCTCGGCGACGTACTGTCGCGGCTGACCGCGGATGTCGAGGCGGTCGAGACCTTCCTGCTCTCGGGTGTCCTCGACGCGGTCGCGTACGTCGCCGAGTTGGCCGTCTACCTGGGCGTGCTGTTCTACCTGCGGTGGGACCTCGCGCTCACGGCGCTGGTGGTCGCGCCGATGTTCTGGATCACCGCCCGGCGCTTCTCGGCGAGGGTGAAGGCGGCGTCCCGGGAACGGCGGCGCCGCAGCGGCTCGGTCAGCGCCCTCGCCGAGGAGACGCTGGGCAACATCGCGCTGGTGCAGGCGTACAACCGGCAGGACTGGGAGCAGGAACGCTTCCGCCGGGAGAATCTGGCACGGTTCCGGGCGACCATGGCGGCGACCCGTCTGCGCGCCCTGTTCGCGCCGATCGTGGAGCTGCTGGAGCTGGTCGGCGCGCTGATCGTGCTCGGGCTGGGGGCCTGGGAACTCACCCGCGGCCGGCTCACCCTCGGCGAACTCCTGGTCTTCGTCGCCCTGCTGAGCCGGTTGTACAGCCCGATCCGGGGCATCTCGCGGCTCAGCAACGGCTTCTACTCGGCCTCGGCCGCCGCCGAGCGGATCATCGAACTGCTCGACCAGCAGCCGCAGGTGGCCGATCCGCCGACGCCGCTGCGCCCCGCCCGGGTGCACGGCGCGGTGACCTTCGACGGGGTCCGGTTCCGTTACCCGGGCACCACCCGGGTGGCGCTGTACGACGTCTCCTTCCGCGCCGAACCGGGCGAGACGGTGGCGCTGGTCGGGGCGAGCGGGGCGGGCAAGTCGACCGTCGCCAAACTGCTGCTGCGCTTCTACGACCCGGAGCGCGGAGCCGTCCGGCTGGACGGCATCGACCTGCGCGAACTGGCGCTGACCGACCTGCGGGAGCACATCGCCGTGCTGCTGCAGGAGACGCTGGTGACCCACGGCACCGTCCGGGAGAACATCGCCTACGGCCGGCCCGGCGCGACCGACGCGCAGGTGGTGGCCGCTGCCCGGGCCGCCGACGCCCACGAGTTCATCAGCCGGCTCCCGGAGGGCTACGACACGGTGGTGGGACAGCACGGGCGGCTGCTGTCCGGCGGGCAGCGCCAGCGGATCGCGATCGCCCGGGCGGTGATCCGGGACGCCCCGGTGCTGCTGCTCGACGAGCCGACCACGGGCCTGGACCCGGAGTCCGGGCGGCGGATCCTGGAGCCGCTCGGGCGGTTGATGAACGGGCGGACCACGATCGTCATCTCGCACAACCTGCTGACCGTACGGAACGCGGACCGGATCGTCCTGCTGCGCGAGGGCTGCGTCGCCGCCTGCGGCAGCCACGCCGAACTGCTCGTCCGGGACGACGGTTACGCCCGGCTCGACCGGGCCGCGACCCTGACCGAGGTGGGCGCGTGAGTGAGCGGAGCGAGCGAACCGTCGAGGGGTGCGTGTGGGCGAATGCCCCTGCCGAGCGCAGCGAGGTGGGCGCGTGAGTGAGCGGAGCGAGCGAACCGTCGAGGGGTGCGTGTGGGCGAATGCCCCTGCCGAGCGCAGCGAGGTGGGCACATGAGCGAGCGGAGCCGTCAGGAGCGGCGCATGAGGATCCGCGAGCCGCTGCCGGCCGGGGCGGAGATCGCCCCCGGCCACCGGGTGCTGGCCCACTTGTGTCGCACCGGCTGGCTGGACGTCTACGACGCCTGGAGCGAGGAGCGGGACTGCCGCTGCGTGGTCAAGGTGCTCCGGCCCGACCGCCGCCGCGACCGCGGACTGCGCGAGCGTCTGCTCCGGGAGGGCCGCTGGCTGACCGAGTTCACCCATCCCCACCTGGTGCGCGGCTACGGAACCGGCGAACGCCCGCAGCCGTACGCGGTGTTGGAGACCCTCACCGGCGAGACCCTCGCCCACCTGCTCGACCGGCAGTCGCGCCGGCCGGCCGCCACCGACCTGGCCCTGCTCGGGCTGCACCTCTGCTCGGCGATGCGCTACCTGCACGGCAAGAACCTGCTGCACCTCGACCTCAAGCCCTCCAACATCGTGATCGACTGCCGCCGCGCCAAGGTGCTCGACCTGAGCATCGCCCGCCCACCGGGCCCCGGCGTCCCGGGCATCGGCACGGACGGCTACCTCGCTCCCGAACAGGCCGCCGGCGCCCACCTCACCGCCGCCGCAGACGTCTGGGGCATCGGCATCACCCTCTACGAGGCCGCCACCGGCGAACTGCCCTTCGACGGCGCACCGCCCGGCCCGGTTCCCCCGGTGTCCCGGCGCCGTCGCCTGCCCCGCCCGCTCGCCGGGGCGATCGACGCCAGCCTGCGCCTCGACCCGGCCGCCCGGCCGTCCCTGGCCCAACTGGCGGACACGTTGGACGACTTGCTCCCGCTGGGTCGCCGCGTCGCGCCACCGAGCGAGCAGAGCGGCGGGCGTCACCCGGCGGCGGAGGGGTCGCCGAGGCCGGAGACCGGGAAGAGCTCGGCGACGCCTTGCGGGAGAGCGACTCCGATGGCCTCGGGATAGGCCGGGACGGACATGACGGAACCGGCGGCCCTACAGAAGTCCGCGCAGTTGGCGCAAGGTCCAGCCCGTGGGGGTCGCGGTGAGCGTCCGGGTGTGCAGGGTGAAGAGCTCGGCGGCGCGCCGGTAGGAGAGGCGGGCGCGGCCGGTGTGCGGGCAGCGGTCGGCGGTCGGGGTGCCGGCCGGGGCGCGGCGGTCGGTGAGGAAGAGCGGGCCGCCGGAGCGGCCGACGATCAGCAGCGGGAGCAGCCTGGCGGTGCCGGACTGCCACCGGACGCAGCGGCGGTCGGGCCGGGGGTGGCTGCGGCGGCGGGGCAGGTCGAGTTCGTGGGTGTTCAGCGCGAGGACGGTCTCGATGGCGGCGCCGGACTCGTGCAGCAGGTGCCACAGCGTCTGTTCGCGCAGCGGCACGCGCAGGGCGAACAGGGCGCGCAGCTGCTCCTCGGCCGGCGGGGCGGCGGCCTCGGCCGGTGCGGGCAGCGGGACGGGGCGCAGCTCGACGGTCGGGTCGTCGTCGATCCAGCCCTGGGTCCGCCACCAGGCCACCGCCGCGCGCAGGGTGGAGAGCTCGCGGTTGAGCGTGCGCGGATCGGTGCCGGCGCCGCGCAGCACCACGGCGGCGCGCAGTCGCTCGGCGGCGTCCGGGTGGTCGAGCAGGGCGAGCGGGAGCACGGGCGGCCGGGCGCGCCGCCGCTCGGGGCCGGTGGGGGCGGACCGGTCGGCGAGTGCCCAGGCCCAGGTGTTCAGCGCGATCCGGTAGATCCGCCGGGAGCCCTCGGCGAGCCCGGAGGCGGCCAGGTAGCGCTCGACGGCGAGGCCGTACTCGACCGGTGGGAGCTCTGTCACGACCGCCTTCTTCCGCAGTAAATCACCGAATCCCTTGTGCGCTCAGGATATCCGGAAAGTGCAGTAAACAGCAGGTGGGAACAGGTTTTCTGGCATATTTACTGCGGCAGTAGGGTGTGCCGCTAAAATTGATGCCAAAAGGCTCAAGTTTTTCTCCGCAAACCCTTGATCCGCGTTCCCGGCCGCTCGCAGACTGCTGCCCATGGCAGTGGACACAGAACGGATCCCGGCCCGCCCCCGGCGCCTGGGAGACCGTCTCGCCGTGCTGGGCGAGCGCGATTTCCGCCGATTCTTCATCGGCTACACGACCTCCCTCCTCGGCTCCTCGATGGCCCCGGTCGCGGTGGCCTTCGCGGTCCTGGACGGCGGGGACGGGGACGGGGGCGGGGGCGGCGGCACCGGCACCGACGTCGGCGGGGTGATGGCCGCCCGGATCCTCCCGGTGGTGCTGGTGCTGCTGGCCGGCGGGGTGATCGCCGACCGGTTCGGCAGCCGCCGCCTGATGCTGGGCGCGGACCTCCTGCGCGGCGTCGTCCAGGCGTTGTTCGCCGGACTGCTGGCGGCCGGGCGCGCGCCGGTCTGGGTGATGGTCGCCCTGGTGGCGGTGTGGGGGATCGGCGAGGGGCTGTTCATGCCCGCCTTCGGGGCGATCGTGCCCGACCTGGTGCGCCGCAAGGACCTGCTGGCGGACGGCAACACCCTGCTGGGGCTGTCCCGTTCGGTGTCCGCGGTGGCCGGCCCCGCGGTGGCCGGCCTGGTCACCGAAGCCCGGGGCCCGGCGGCGGTGCTGCTGATCGACGCGGTGACGTACGGCGTCGGCGCCCTCGCGCTGGCCGGGCTGCGGCTGCCGGACCGCCCGGGGGTGGACGGCGGGGGCTCGATGCTGCGGGAACTGCGGGCCGGCTGGTCGGAGTTCACCGCCCGTCCGTGGCTGTGGATCACCACCGCGCAGATGGGCCTGTTCAACCTGCTCGTCTGGGCGCCGTTCCTGGTGCTCGGCCCGCTCACCGCGCAGCGGGAGCTCGGCGGCGCCCGGGCCTGGGGCCTGGTGATGGGCGTGTACGGCGCGGGTGCGGTGCTGGGCGGTCTGCTGATGCTCGGCCGCAGCCCCGGGCGCCCGCTCGCCGTGGCCACCGTGGCCGGACTGGGCTGGGCGCTGCCCTCCGCCGCGCTCGGGGCCGGGGCCCCACTGGTCTGGCTGGTCGCCGGGGCGCTGGTGGCCGGGGTGGGCTCGACGGTCTGCGGAACGCTGTTCTCCACCACCATGCAGCGCTGGATCCCGGCCGAGTTGCTCGGCCGGCTGACCTCCTTCGGATCACTCGGTTCCTTCGTCCTCGGCCCGCTCGGCCTGGCGGCGGCCGGCCCGCTGGCGGCCCGGCTCGGTACCGGCGGGGTGCTGCTGCTCGGGGCGGTCTGGCAAGTTGTGGCCGGGGTCGTAGTGTTGGGCGTACCGGCCGTACGGAATCGTCGCTGGGAGGAGGGCCCGGACAACTGACTCACCCCTCGGACGGCTCCGGGGCGCACCCCCGGCCACCCGGTGCGGCCCACCGCGCACCGTGCCCGGCCGGCCTCGGAGCGCAGCCGGTCGCTCCGCCCGCGCGTGCGTGCCTCCGCGGCGGGCGGGGTGGCCGGGCCGGTCGTACCGTGGAGGGTGCGGGGGTGGACGTGAGGAGGTTGACCATGCCCGGTTCGCTCACCATCAGCCACCACGAGGCCGCCGTCGCCCTGGACCACACGGACGCGGCACGGCTGGCCACGGTACTGGCCGAGCTGGCGTACCTGCTGGAGATCCCGGGGCCGAACCGGATCAACGAGGCTCAGCTCGCCGTGCTGTGCGAGGGCCGCACCCCGGACCGCGCCGAACTGTCGCGCTGGTCGCGGGCGCTGTCCGCCGAGCTGAAGGGTCGGCTCTGACCGCGGAGGTCCCCGCCGAAGGCCCCGCCGCCCCGCGGCCCCGCCGTACGATGGCGCGCGGGGCGGGCAGGTCCGGTCCGGCCCCCGGGTGCCGGGCCTGCCGGCGGCCGGTCCGGTGGAGGGTGGGGGCCCGAGCGTGTCGCAGTCCTGGTCGTTGTCCTGGCTGACCGTGCCGACGCCGCTGCCCAGCGGCCCGATGCACATCGCGGTGACGCCGCTGGGCGTCGCGGCGGCCGGTTACGGCGGCCGGGAGGACGGGACGCCGCCGTGCACCGACCCGGCGAAGGCCGGCGCTGTCACCGAGCGGATCGGCGCCTACCTGGCCGGCCGCACCCGCGAGCTGGGCCTGCCGATCGACTGGAGCCTCAGCTCCGGGCCGCACCGTGCCGTCCTGCAGACGCTGTGGCGCGAGGTGCCGTACGGCGCGACCGTCACCTACGGCGAACTGGCCGCGCGCAGCGGGGTGTTCGAGGACGTCACCGAGCCGGGCCTGGCGGCCCGGACGGTCGGGCAGATGATGGCAGCCAACCCCGTCGCCCTGCTGGTGCCCTGCCACCGGGTGGTGGCGGCGGACGGGATCGGCGGCTTCGGCGGCGGCCGGGTCGGGATCGAGGTGAAGCGCTGGCTGCTCACCCTGGAAGGGGTGGTGGAGCCGACGCTGGACTGGAACGGCCCGCTGTAGCGCTCCCGCGGCCGGACGCGTACGGGTGAGCTCACGGGTGAGCTCATGTGGCCCACCCGGGGCCCGAGGTGGCGAAGGGGCGGGAGCCCCGGCGGGCCGTTCGGCGGCTTCGAACGGCAGGGTCGCCGGGTACGGGAGATGTCAATTCGTGGCACGGCCGGGCGGTCGATGGGGGAGGATGGGGCGCGGCATGCCGACAGGTTCGAATGAATAGTCGAACAGATATCGATCGAGTGATCTAGTCGTACTATTTGTTCGGTTATTCCGAACCACTCGAATGAGTGATTGCGACCTTCCCCCGAACGGGCCCACCATGAAGCGGCAACATGAATGTGCAAGGCGACACTTCATCGGGTTTGCGAAGGGCTCCCCATATGTCGACCGAAACCAATGCCGGAATTCCTGCGCCGGGTGCGCAGCCGGAGATCCGGCAGCAGCAGTCACTGAGCACGGCGGGCGCGCGGAACCTCGCCACGACCACCAAGTCCGCGCCGCAGATGCAGGGCATCAGCCCGCGCTGGCTGCTCAGGATGCTGCCCTGGGTTCAGGTGTCCGGCGGTACCTACCGGGTCAACCGCCGCCTGCGCCACAAGGTCGGCCGTGGTCGGGTGGGTTTCGCCAAGACCGGTTCCGAGGTGCGGATCATCCCGCAGACCCTGGCCGAGGTGCCGGTGCTGCGCGGTTACCAGGACGAGGCCGTCCTGGAGGAACTGGCCGGGCGCTTCGCCCAGCGCCAGTTCGCCGCGGGCGACGTACTGGTCACCGCCGGTTCGCCGATCAGCGAGGTCTTCCTGATCGCGCACGGCAAGCTGGACCGGCTCGGCACCGGCAAGTACGGCGAGGAGACGGTGGTCGGCACCCTCGCCGACGGCGACCACCTGGGTGACGAGGCGCTCCAGGAGGAGGACGGCACCTGGCCCTACACCGTCCGCGCCGCGACCTCCGGCACGGTGATGGTGCTCGCCTGGCCGTCCTTCCAGGAGCTGCACGACCGCTCCGAGTCGCTCCAGCTGCAGATCATGGAGTACCTGAACGGCTTCCAGCAGGCGCAGAACAAGCACGGTGAGGCCGCGATCGACCTCTCCGCCGGCCACCAGGGCGAGTACGACCTGCCCGGCGCCTTCGTGGACTACGAGCTCAAGCCGCGCGAGTACGAGCTCAGCGTCGCGCAGACCATCCTCAAGGTGCACAGCCGCGTCGCCGACCTCTACAACCAGCCGATGAACCAGACCGAGCACCAGCTCCGGCTGACCATCGAGGCCCTGCGCGAGCGCCAGGAGCACGAACTCATCAACAACCCCGAGTTCGGCCTGCTGGAGAGCGCCGAGTACGACCAGCGGATCCAGACCCACTCCGGCCCGCCCACCCCGGACGACATGGACGAGCTGCTCAGCCGCCGCCGCAGCACCAAGATGTTCCTGGCCCACCCCACGGCCATCGCCGCCTTCGGTCGGGAGTGCAACAAGCGCGGCCTCAACCCGGGCACCGTCGAGGTCGAGGGCAAGCACGTCAACGCCTGGCGCGGGGTGCCGATCTTCCCGTGCAACAAGATCCCGGTCGTCGGCGGGCACACCAGCTCGATCATCGCGATGCGTGTCGGCGAGGACAACCAGGGTGTCATCGGTCTGCACCAGACCGGGCTTCCGGACGAATACCAGCCGAGCCTTTCGGTGCGGTTCATGGGAATCGACGAAAAGGCCATCATTTCCTACCTGGTGAGCGCCTACTACTCGGCCGCGATCCTGGTGCCGGACGCGATCGGCGTGCTGGAGAACGTGGACGTCGCCCAGCGCTGACGACCGGACCCACCCGATATCCGAGCCCGATATCCGCACCATCCGCGCCGCCCGGCCGGGGAACCCACCCGGCCGGGCGGCGCGCCGCGACGCGTACGGTCACCGGTCCGCCGCTTCGGTGCGACCCGGCCGCCCGACACGGCGGGCCATCCCACGACAGGCGCCCTACGGGGGGAGAAACCCATGACGAGCTCCACGCTGGAGCGGGACCGCAAAGAGGGCCACGAGGCGGCGGACATCCTCGCCCGTGCCCGCGGGCTGGTCGACCCGGTCCTGCGGGCCGCCGTCGACTCGCTGCCCGGCACGATGCGCAAGGTCGCCGGCTACCACTTCGGCTGGTGGGAGGCGGACGGCACGCCCGCCGAGGCCTCCTCCGGCAAGGCGATCCGCCCGGCCTTGGTCCTCGCCGCCACCCAGGCCCTCGGCGGCAGCCCCGGAACCGCCGTCGCCGCGGCCGCCGCAGTGGAGCTGGTGCACAACTTCACGCTGCTCCACGACGACGTCATCGACCGGGACGACACCCGCCGCCACCGGCCCACCGCCTGGCGGGTGTTCGGCACCACCGAGGCCATCCTGGCCGGCGACGCCATGCACTCCCTCGCGCTGCGCCTGGTCGCCGAGGACGCCCACCGGGCCGCCCGCGGCTCGATCCGCCGGCTCGCCGACTGCGTGGTCGAGCTCTGTGAGGGCCAGCAGATCGACTGTGCCTTCGAGCAGCGCAACGACGTCTCGCTCGACGAGTGCCTGGCGATGGCCGAGGCCAAGACCGGTGCCCTGCTCGGCGCCGCCTGCGCGATGGGCGCGCTGTACGGCGGCGGATCCGAGGAGGACGCTCAGGCGATGGACGGCTTCGGCCGCGAGATCGGCCTGGCCTTCCAGCTGATCGACGACCTGATCGGCATCTGGGGCGACCCGGCCGTCACCGGCAAGCCGGTCGGCGCGGACCTGGCCGCCCGGAAGAAGTCGCTGCCGGTGGTCAAGGCGCTGGGCTCCAGGACCCCCGAGGGCGACCGGCTCGCCGAGCTGTACACGCTCGAACGCCCGCTGACCCCTGAGGAGTTGGCGCAGTGTGCGGCCGCCGTCGAGGGAGCTGGCGGGCGCGGCTGGGCGCAGGGCGAGTCCTGCGAGCGGATGGCGGCGGCGATGGCCCAGCTGGCCGTGGCCGTGCCGGAGCCGTCCGCGGCCGACGAACTGCTGGCGCTCGCCGAGCTGGTGACCCGCCGCACCCACTGATTCCTTCCGCAGGGGGAAGTCGGCCGGTCCGACCTCCCACTCCGGCACGTCATCCGAAGGCGGCCAACAGCCGCTGCTCCTTGGCCGGTTCGATGCCCTGCCGGAACGTCGAACCCGGCACCCGCGTGCGCCCCTCGGCGTCCGTGTCGTTCGCGGGCCCGCGAACGCGCAGCCACTCCCAGGTGTCCCGCACGGTCTCCGCGAACGGGCGGCAGCGCAGCCCGGCCGCCCGGGCGCGGTCGGAGTCGACCAGCCAGATGTACTTCCACTCCGGCAGATCCGGTGCCCAGAAGGGGAGTTCGAGCCAGGGTTCGACCTTGTCCGGCCCCTCGGCGAGCAACAGGTCGTCCTCGACCCAGACCAGCTCGGTGTCCGCCGCGCCCGCGACCTCCCGGCAGGTCTCCAGCCACTCGCCGAAGGTGAGGTGCCCGGGCGGCGCCGTGGTGAGGAAGCGGCCCGCCGTGTCGGCCTCCAGCCGGTCGAGCCCGAAGGCGGCGAAGTCCCGGACGTCGATCACCTGCATGGTCCGCCCGGGATCGCCGGGGGCGAGCACCCGACCGCCGCGCGCCATCCGCTCCAGCCACCAGGGCAGTCGGCCGCCGAACTCGTGCGGCCCGATCAGGAGCCCGCTGCTGAGGATCAGCGAGCGTTCGGCGCCGAAGCCCTCCAGCACCGCGCGCTCGGCGCCGGCCTTCAGCTCGCGGCCGAAGGGCTGGTCGGGCGGGGTGTCGGCGGGGCAGGGGAGGAGCGTGGAGTTCTCGTCGATCACCTGGGCGGCCCAGTCGGCGTAGGCGTGCACCGAGGAGACGAAGGTGTAGTGGTCGGCCCGCTCGCGCAGCAGCCGCGCGGTGAGTGCGGCCTGGGCGGGCTGTCGGCCGGAGGTGTCGACGACGGCGTCCCAGCCGCGGCCGTCGACCAGCCGGGCGACGTCCTCGGCGCGGTCGCGGTCGCCCCGGACGGCCTCGACCCCGGGCAGGTCGGCGGCGCTGCGGCCGCGGTTGAAGGTGGTGACCTGGTGGCCGCGGGCGAGGGCCTCGGCGGCATAGGCCCGTCCGAGGAAGGACGAGCCCCCGAGCAGAAGGATCTTCATGCCGCACAGCCTCTCCCGGCCGCCCCGCCCGTACGCCCGGATTCGCGCTGGGCAGAGGAGCGGACGGAGGAACAGGCGGAGGAATGGGCGGTGGAACGGGCGGAGGCGCGGGAGAAGCCCGGCGGTCCCGGTGGTACGTGGAGCAACCGACATGCCGCCCCATCCCGCCCCACTTAGCATGCCATATGTACCGATCTGTCATGATTCGGCACTGGATTCGGCACTGGGAGAGCGCAGCATGGTCAACCCGGCACTCGTGGACCCGGCCACCGTCCGCGCCACCGCCGCCGAGGCCTGGATCCGCGGCTACCCGATCCTGCAGAACTACCGCACCCTCTACGCCCAGGCCCTGGACGAGGCGGACCCGACGTACGTCGGCGGCTTCGGCGTCTTCCGCCACTACCCGCAGCCCTTCACCCCCGCCGACACCGATCTCGTCACCCCCAACAACGACACCCTGCACTCCTGGGCCTGGCTCGACCTGCGCGCCGAGCCCTGGGTGGTCTCCGTCCCGGCCGAGGACCGCTACTACGTCCTCCCGGTGCACGAACTCGACACCGTCTACGCCGGGTTCGTCGGCGCCCGGACCACCGGCCGGGAGGCCGGAGACTACCTGGTGGCCGGCCCCGACTGGCAGGGCGAGACCCCACCCGGCATCAAGGGCGTCATCCGCGCCGCCACCCGGCTGGTCGGCATCGTCGGCCGCACCCACCTCGCCGGCCCCACCCCCGCCGAGATCGCCGAACTCGCAGCCGTCCAGCAGCAGTACCGGCTGCACCCGCTGCACCGGTACGCCGGCACCCCCGCGCCCGCCCCCGCCCCGGAGATGGTCTGGCCGGTCTGGCGCGACGAGGTGATGGATACCGTCGAGTTCCTCTGCTTCCTCGACTTCCTGCTCGGCTTCTTCCCGCTGACCGACGAACTCCCGTCCGTCGAGGCCGAGCTGCGCGGCCGCCTCGTCGACCTCGGCATCGACGGCCGGGGCGAGTTCGAGCCCGCAGCCCTCCCGCTGGACGTCCGCGCCGAGATCGAGCGCGGCATCGCCGACGGTCGGGCCAGGCTGGAGCACGCCGCCGGTGAACCCCGTGATGCCACCGCCCTGTTCGGCACCCGCGAACAGGTCGGCGCCGACTTCCCGCACCAGGCGCTCGGGGCGAAGCTCGGCCTGTACGGGCTGCCCGTCGAGGAGGCCTGGTACGGCGGTTGGACCACGGACAGCGCCGGCCACCAGCCGCCCAACGCCAGCGACCGAGACCACGTTATCCGCTTCGGCCCGCACGACCTGCCGCCGGCCCGCTTCTTCTGGTCCGCCACCATGTACGCCCTGCCCGGGCGCCAACTGGTCGACAACACCCTGGACCGCTACTCCATCGGCGACCGCACCCCGGATCTGGTCCGCGACCCGGACGGCGGACTCACCCTCTACGTCCAGCACAAGCGGCCCGCCGACGCCCAGCACTCCGCCAACTGGCTGCCCGCGCCCGACGGCCCGTTCACCGTGGTCATCCGGCTCTACGGGCCGGACCCGTCCGTCCTGGACGGCCGCTGGCAGCTCCCACCGCTCGACCCGCGCTGACCGCCCCGCCCGCCGGACCGACCCCGACCGACCGTACGAAGGACCCCCGATGAACCAGCTCGAGCTGGAGGCCCTGGCCGCCGATGCCTACGTCTACGGCTACCCGCTCGTCGCCGGCCTCACCATGGTCGAGCGCTTCGCCAAGGGCGGCCTGGGCACCCTCCCGGCGGCGCCGTTCAACCACTTCAGCCACGCCACCCGGTTGGCCGGGCCGGGCGACCACTTCGTCTCGGTCAACAACGACACGACCTACTCGATCGCCCACCTCGACCTCTCCGAGGGCCCGCAGGTGCTGCACGTCCCGGACACCGCCGGCGCCTACTACGTGCTGCAGTTCATCGGCGCCTGGACCGACAACGTCGCCTACCTCGGCAGCCGCGCCACCGGCACCGACGCGCAGACCTGGCTGATCGTCCCGCCCGACTGGCACGGCACCCCGCCGGACCCCGACCGGGTGATCGAACTACCGGCCACCGTCGGCACCGTCGTCGGCCGCTTCGCCTGCGCCGGACCCGGCGACCTGCCCCGGGTCCAGGCGCTCCAGGCCGAACTCGTCCTGGAGCCGCTGGAGCCCGGCGGCCTGGTCGCCGGACTGCCCGAGCCCGACCAGGACGTCCCCGAACGGCTGGCCTTCTTCGAGCGCCTGCGGGTGTGGATGCAGGCCTTCCCGCCCGCCACCCCCGACATCGAGTACCAGCGCCGCTTCGCCCCGCTCGGCCTGCTGGACGACGGCGCCTCGCCGTACCGCGCGGCCGCCCCGGAGTGGACCCTCGCCCTCGCCAAGGGCCTGGCCGCCGGCCGCGAACGGGTCGAGGACGCCATCCGCCCGCCCGAGGACCACCCGCCCGGCGAATGGCGCTCCGCACTCCACCTCTTCGACTACAACCTCGACCACCTGGGCCCCGGCACCCTCGACGATCCCGAGTGGCGCATCCCCGACCGCCGCGCCGCCTACCTCAGCCGCGCCGCCGCCGCCCGCGCCGGCCTCTGGGGCAGCCACGCCTACGAGGCCTTCTTCGCGATGACCTACGACGACTCCG
The DNA here is from genome assembly GCF_040609455.1 of Kitasatospora sp. NPDC004669. Classification (NCBI taxonomy): domain Bacteria; kingdom Bacillati; phylum Actinomycetota; class Actinomycetes; order Kitasatosporales; family Streptomycetaceae; genus Kitasatospora; species Kitasatospora sp. NPDC004669. The sequence continues at coordinate 28,447 of NZ_JBEXKB010000019.1, read as the reverse complement.
ACGGCCGCCCGCTCACCGGCGCCAACAGCTACACCCTCCACTTCGACCAACCCCCGCCCGCCGAGGCCTTCTGGTCCGTCACGATGTACTCCGTCCCCGACTACTACCTGGTCGAGAACCCGATCGACCGCTACTCCATCGGTGACCGCACCCCCGGCCTGGCCTACGGCGAGGACGGCTCCCTCACCCTCACCCTCCAACACGAACCACCCGAGGACCCGGTGGCCGCCGCCAACTGGCTCCCCACCCCCCTCGGTGAGTTCCGCCCGATCATCCGCCTCTACCAACCGAAGCCGGCGGTCCTCGACGGCACCTACCAGGTCCCCCCGATCCACCGCGCCTGACGGGAGCGCCCGCCCCGTCGCTGCCCGCGAGCCGCTCGGCTGCCCGTCAGCGCCCAGCCCACGCTCCCGGCAGCCGAGGGCAGCCGGATCCCTAGCGCCCCGACGGCGACGCCGTCGCCGTCCCGGTCGGGTGCGGGGACGCGGTGCCCGTCGGGGTCGCCGAGGGCGTGGGCGTGCCGCTCGGCGTTCCGGAGTGCGAGGGCGCAGGCGTCGGCGAGCCGGAGCCCGACGGCGACGGTGCCCCCGTCCGGCTCGGCGACGGCGACGAGGAAGGCGACCCCGTAGCGGTAGCCGTAGCCGTCGCCCCCGTCGTGGGCGAAGCGCTGCCGCTCGGCGTCGCCGAAGGCTCCGCCGACGAGGACGCCGACCCGCCCCGGTTCTGCGGTCCGCCCTCCAGGGTGACCACCGCCTGCGAGGGCGGCAGCGCGATGCGGGCGGTCCAGTGGGTGGTGGGCGCGAGGTCCTCGTCCACGGTGACGATCACGGTGATCCGCTGTCCCGGCGCCAGTGTCCCCGCGTCGCGGCTGAGCCGGAGCCAGCCGGCGTCCGTCACGGCGCGCCAACGGAGTTCCGTGGTGCCGGAGTTGGTGAGGGTGAGCACCGTCCGGCTGCCGTACTCGGCGGCCTCGACGGTGAGCGGTCCGGCCGGGGACGGTCCGGCCGGGGACGGTCCGGCCGGGGACGGTCCGGCCGGGGACGGGTCGGCCGGGCCCGGGACGGAGACCCGTTCGACCGCGGGGGCCGGAGCGGCGACCAGCGTCGGGCTGTTGAGCGGGGTCGCGTCCCGGCTCGGGACCGGGACCAGCGGGCCCTGGAAGGTGAGCCGTGGAAAACCCGGCAGCAACGTTTCTGCACCGCCCGAACCCGAACCGGCCGGACCCCCCGGACCCACCCCGGCGCCCGCCAGTTCCAACCCCGGCGTCCCGGCCCCGCCGGCCGCGTCCGCCGGAGCCCCCGGCCACGGCTGCGGCGGACGCTGCCCGGCCTCCTGCCCGGACTCGTCCACCCGCACCGCCGAGACCGAGGCCGCCGACCCCGACCCGCCGCCGCCCCGGTGTCCGGCCCAGAGCGCGACCACCGGTGCCGCCAGCACCGCCGCGAGCACCCCGGTGGTCACCACCCGCCGCCGGACCGCCAGGCCGCGGCCCACGTCCGGCGCCCGGTGCCGGGGGAAGCCGCCGTGGTCGAACCGCAGCTCCGGCTCGGCGGCCACCGAGCCCCACCGCCCGGCCGCAGCAGCTGCCGCCGACGGCAGGTACGCCACCCCGTCCGCCGGGGAGAACGGAGCAGGCGCGGTCAGCAACGGCAGCCCCGAAAGCCCCGCCGTACCGTCCGCCGCCTCCCCGGCGGCCACCCGCTCCGCCGTCCCCCGGCAGGTCGGGCAGTCCACCACGTGCTGCACCAGTTCCCGCCGCAGCGCCGGCCCGAGCACCCAGTCCCGCCAGGACTCCGCCCCGGCCCCGCCGAGCCGGTCCAGCTCCGGGCAGCTGCCCACCCCGAGCACCAGCAGTGCCGCCCTGGTCCTGGCCACCTCGGCCTCGGCGGCGGCGAGCAGTGCCCGGGTCCGCTCGAAGGGCAGGCCCAGCACCGCCGCCACCTCCAGCGGGGTCAGCCGGTGCCGTACGGACAGTTCCAGCGCCTCGCGCTGCTCGGGGTCGGTGCCGGCCGCCTCCGGCCAGGCGAGCGAGGCCAGCTCGCGCCGCCGCCGGGCGGCCTCGGCCTCGTCGGGTTCCGCCCGGGGCTCCCGGACGGCCCCGTCGGCCAGCCGTCGCAGGCAGCAGTACCGGGCCAGCGAGAACAGCCAGGCCCGCATCAGCCCGGGTTCGGCCAGTCGGGCGCCGTGCCGCCGCGCCAGCTCGCCGACCTCGCGCAGGGCGTCGGCGGCCGCGTCGTGCTCGCACAGCACCGAGAGGCAGTAGGTGAACAGACCGTCCACCTGCCGGTCGTACGCCGTAGGCACGGCGGCGGCCGGCGACCCGGGCCCGGCCCCAACAGTTCGCGTTGTCACCCGTCCGACGGTAGGGACACCGGGCCGCCCGGCCCCGTCATTCGCCGCGCATGTACTTCTTTCGGGTAACGGCATCGCCCATCTGTGTGGGTCCCGCAACGGGGACCGGCGCTGTCGTACCCAGGCGCTACGGTGGGCCGCATGCCTCCGCGTTCCAAGACCACCGCCAAGCCGCGTCCGGCCTACCGCTGCACCGAGTGCGGCAACCAGCTGCCCAAGTGGGTCGGCCGCTGCCCGGAGTGCAACGCCTGGGGCACGGTCGAGGAGTACGGCGCGGTGCCGATCCGCACCACCGCGGCCGGGCCCGTCAGCGCGCCCGCCCGCCCGATCGCCCAGGTGGACGGCCAGGTCGCGACGGCCCGCTCGACGGGCGTGCCGGAGCTGGACCGGGTGCTCGGCGGCGGCCTGGTGCCCGGCGCGGTGGTCCTGCTGGCCGGCGAGCCCGGCGTCGGCAAGTCGACCCTGCTGCTGGACGTCGCCGCCAAGGCGGCCACCGCCCAGCACCGCACGCTCTACGTCACCGGCGAGGAGTCGGCCGGCCAGGTGCGGCTGCGCGCCGACCGGATCAACGCCCTCTCCGAGCACCTCTACCTCGCCGCCGAGTCCGACCTCGGCGCGGTGCTCGGGCACATCGAGGCGGTCAACCCGGGCCTGCTGATCCTGGACTCGGTGCAGACCATCGCCTCCGCCGAGCTGGACGGCGCCCCCGGCGGTCCGGCCCAGGTCCGCGAGGTGGCGAACGCGCTGATCCGGGCGTCCAAGGAGCGCGGCATGGCCACCCTGCTGGTCGGCCACGTCACCAAGGACGGTCAGATCGCCGGTCCGCGCCTGCTGGAGCACCTGGTGGACGTGGTGCTGAGCTTCGAGGGCGACCGGCACGCCCGGCTGCGGCTGATCCGGGGGATCAAGAACCGCTACGGCGCCACCGACGAGGTGGGCTGCTTCGAGCTGCACGACGAGGGCATCGTCGGCCTGGCCGACCCCTCCGGCCTCTTCCTGACCAGGCGTGACAAGCCCGTCCCGGGCACCTGCCTCACCGTCACCCTGGAGGGCAAGCGTCCGCTGGTGGCCGAGGTGCAGGCGCTGATGGTGGATTCGCAGATCCCCTCCCCGCGCCGGACCACCTCGGGCCTGGAGTCGCCCCGGATCGCGATGATCCTGGCGGTGGTGGAGCGGCACGGTGGGGTGAAGCTCGGCAAGCAGGACATCTACACCGCGACGGTCGGCGGGGTGAAGCTGACCGAGCCGTCGGCCGACCTCGCGGTCGCGCTCGCGGTGGCCAGCTCCTCCACCGACACTCCGCTGCCCAGCAACCTGGTGGCGATCGGCGAGGTCGGCCTGGCGGGCGAGGTGCGGCGGGTGACAGGTGTGCAGCGCCGGCTCGCCGAGGCGCACCGGCTGGGCTTCACCCACGCCCTGGTCCCGCCGGACCCGGGCAAGGTGCCGCCGGGCATGAAGGTGGTCGAGGTGGCCGACATCGGCGAGGCGCTGCGGGCCATCCCGGGCCGCCGTCGGGCCTCCGCGAAGCCGCGCGGCGAGGGGCGTGGTGAGGCCCCGTCGGCCCCGCCGGCCCCCCGTGCGGCGCGGGTCCCGGCCTTCCCGGAGGAGCTGATGGACGGCTGGGAGCCGCTCGACTCCGACGAACTGCGCTGACCCAAGCCCTGCCGAAGCCGCACGCAGTTAGACTTTCCCCAGTCTCATTGGCCAGAAGGCAGTACCGAAGCGGTACTGAGCGACAGAGCAACAGACCGCGGACCGGCGCACGGCGCGAGGCGCGCGGCACGGGGTCGACCGGAGGAGTCACGTGGCAGCCAGCGACCGGGGGGCGGACAAGGCCTCCCGCGAGGAGGCCCTGCTGCGCGCCTCCCTCACCGCCATCGCGCCCGGTACCGCGCTTCGTGACGGCCTGGAACGGGTCCTGCGGGCCAACACCGGTGGCCTGATCGTGCTGGGTTTCGACAAGACCGTCGAGTCCCTGTGCACCGGCGGCTTCGTCCTGGACGTCGAGTTCAGTGCGACCCGCCTGCGCGAGCTGTGCAAGCTCGACGGCGCGGTGGTGCTCGACAAGGACATCACCAAGATCGTCCGGGCCGGCGTCCACCTGATGCCGGACTCGACCATCCCCACCGACGAGACCGGCACCCGCCACCGCACCGCGGAGCGGGTCAACCGGCAGACCGGCTACCCGGTGGTCGCGGTCTCGCACTCGATGCGGCTGATCGCCATGTACGTCAACGGCACCCGCCGGGTGCTGGAGGACTCCACCACCGTCCTGTCCCGCGCCAACCAGGCGCTGGCCACCCTGGAGCGCTACAAGCTCCGCCTGGACGAGGTGGCCGGCACGCTCTCCGCGCTGGAGATCGAGGACCTGGTGACGGTCCGGGACGTCACGGCCGTGGCCCAGCGCCTGGAGATGGTCCGGCTGATCGCCACCGAGATCGCCGGCTACGTGCTGGAGCTCGGCATCGACGGCCGCCTGCTCTCGCTCCAGCTGGACGAGCTGATCGCGGGCGTGGAGCCGGAGCGCGAACTGGTCGCCCGGGACTACTTCCCGGAGCGGGCCGCCAAGAAGGGCCGGACGGTCACCGAGGTACTGGCCGACCTGGAGGCGCTCACCCACGCCGAGCTGCTGGACCTGCAGACGGTCGCCAAGGCGCTCGGCTACTCCGGCTCGCCGGAGTCCCTGGACTCCGCGGTCTCCCCGCGCGGCTACCGCCTGCTGGCGAAGATCCCGCGCCTGCCCAACACGGTGATAGAGCGCCTGGTCGAGCACTTCGGCGGCCTGCAGAAGCTGCTCGCCGCCAGCATCGACGATCTGCAGACGGTCGAGGGCGTCGGCGAGACCCGGGCCCGTTCGGTCCGCGAGGGCCTGTCCCGCCTTGCCGAATCGTCCATCCTGGAGCGCTACGTCTGACCGACGCACAATCGACGGACGGCCCCCGGAGAAACGCTTCCCCGGGGGCCGTTCCGCGTTTCCGGTCCCGGGAACGCCGGAGCCCCCGACCGCGCGCGGTCGGGGGCTCCGAACGAAGTTGACCGGTCCTCAGCCGTCCAGCCGGATCGAGGTCCGGGCCGACACCTTGTCGGCGGAGAGCCCGGTGAGCTCCGCGAGCACCACGTAGGTCCCGTTCGCCGGCGCCGCCTGGTCGGCGGTCGCGCACTGCGGCTTGCTGCGGCTGCGGTCCCAGGTGAAGGTCTCGGTCTGGCTGCCGTTCGCCGGGATCTGCACCCAGATGTCGCCCTTGTCGGGCGGGCAGTCGCCGGAGGACCAGACCCGGTCGTTGTTGTTGCCGCTGACCGTGATCACGGAGGTGGTGCGGCCCAGGTCCACCCGGCAGTTGGTGCCGGAGGAGTTCTTGACCGTCAGGGCCAGCTTCGGCTTGTCCTTGGGCTGGTACGAGTTCTGACTCGGGTTCAGTTCAAGGGCCACCTGCGAGGAGGCGCAGACCGGAAGCGCCATCACCTCGGGGGTGTTCACCGCCGGAGCGCCGCCGCCCGAGCCGCCGGACGCCCCGCCGCCGTTGCCGCCGCCGGTCCCGCCGGGACCACCCGAGCCGCCGGACCCGCCCGCCGGCGCGGGGTTGGCGCCGGCGCCGGTGCCGCCGCTGAGGCCGACCTCGCTGCCGCCGCCGCTCACCGGGCCGCCGGTGCCCCCGGCGCTGCCGCCGCCGGGGCGCGCCGCGGGGCCGCTCGGGGAGGCGCCGGGCGTGATCGCCTGAGCGGGCGTCTGGGACTGGGACTGGGGCGGTACGGCCTGCGCGGCCTTGCTCTGTGAGCCGTCGCCACCGCCCCCGCCCTGATCGGTCATCAGCCAGGCGATCAGGGCGATGACCGCCGCGACGGCGGCGAGCACGACGACGCGCCGACGCCAGTAGATCGAGGCCGGCAGCGGTCCCACGGGTTGACGCAGAGAGGGCACGATCAAACTCTACGAGACTGCGTGTGGCGATTGACTCACCAACACCGCACAGTCGCCCCTTCTTTCACATGATCCGCCATTTGATCCGTTCGAGGGAGCGGTCGAACCGGGATTTCCGAGCGGTTTCCGGACATTCGGAATTAGATCCTCCACTTCGGCGGCGTCCCCCGCCATGGGAGGATCGAAGGGCCATGACTGCCATCACCGCCACCGAAACGACCGCCGGAACCGGTACCGCGCCCCGGCTGCCGATGCCCCTGCCGCTGCTGCACTCGACCGTCCTCGACTGGTACGAGGCCAGCAAGCGCGACCTGCCCTGGCGGACCCCCGACGCGACGCCCTGGGCGGTTATGGTGAGCGAGTTCATGCTCCAGCAGACCCCGGTGAAGCGGGTGCTACCCGCCTGGCAGGCCTGGATGACCCGCTGGCCCACCCCTGCCGACCTCGCCGCCGAGGCGTCCGGCGAGGCGGTCCGGATGTGGGGTCGGCTGGGCTACCCGCGCCGCGCGCTGCGGCTGCACGCGGCCGCCGTGGCGATCACCGAGGAGCACGGCGGCGAGGTCCCGGACGACCACGCCACGCTGCTCTCGCTGCCCGGGGTGGGGGAGTACACCGCCGCGGCGGTCGCCTCCTTCGCCTTCCGCCAGCGGCACGTGGTGCTGGACACCAACGTCCGCCGGGTCTTCGCCCGCGCGGTGACCGGCGTCGAGTACCCGGCCCAGGCCACCACCGCCGCCGAGCGCCGTACCGCGACCGCGCTGCTGCCCGACGACGCCGAGACCGCCGCCACCTGGGCGGTCGGCGTGATGGAGCTGGGCGCACTGGTCTGCACCGCCCGCGGCCCGGAGTGCGGGGACTGCCCGCTGTTCACCGGTTGCGCCTGGCAGCGGGCCGGCCGCCCGGCGTACGAGGGGCCGGCCCGGCGCGGTCAGTCCTACGAGGGGACGGACCGCCAGGTGCGCGGCAAGCTGCTCGCGGTGCTGCGCGAGGCACACGGCTCGGTCCCGCAGGCCCGCCTGGACGCCGTCTGGCCGGACGCCGTGCAGCGGGCCCGCGCCCTGGACGGTCTGGTCGCCGACGGCCTGGTCGAGCCGGTCGAGCAGGGTGTCTACCGACTGCCCCGGTAGTCGCACCCCGCAACGGACGAAGACGGCGCCCCCGGAAGGAGAACCTCCCGGGGGCGCCGTGCGAAGCGGGACCGTGTGGAGCGGACCCTACGAGGACCGTCAGACGGCCGCCGCCTCCAGCGAGGACTCGGCCGGCTTCTCACCCTTGCCGGTGCCGCGCAGCGGCACCTCGCGCAGGAACAGCGCGGCGGCGATGGCGATCACGGCCACCCCGGCGCCCCACAGGAAGACGGTGTGCATGCCGTTGGACACCGCGTGGTGGTAGGCGTCCTGGATGTAGTCGGGCAGCTTGCGCAGCTCGGCCGGGCTGGTCTGACCCGGGTCCTTCATGCCGCCCGGGGGGGTCGGCTTCCCGGCCAGCAGCTCGCCCATGGTGTCCTTCACCCGGTTGTTGAACAGCGCGCCGAACAGCGCGACACCGAAGGAGCCGCCGATGGTGCGGAACAGGGTGGCGGTGGAGCTGGCCACGCCCATGTCCTTGAGCTCGACGCTGTTCTGCGCGACCAGCATGGTGATCTGCATCAGGAAGCCCATGCCGGCGCCGAGAACGATCATCCAGCAGGCCGAGGTGAAGCTGCTGGTCTCGGTGCCCATGGTGGAGAGCAGGATCAGGCCGCCGGTCATCACGAGGGTGCCGATGATCGGGAAGATCCGGTACTTGCCGGTCTTGGTGACGGCCTGGCCGACCACCAGCGAGACGACCAGCATGCCGAACATCATCGGCATCAGCAGCAGGCCGGAGTTGGTCGCCGAGGCACCCTGGACGATCTGCTGGTAGAGCGGCAGGAAGACGGTCGAGCCGAACATCACGAAGCCGACGACGAAGCCGATGATCGAGACCAGGGTGAAGTTCAGGTTCTTGAACAGGGTCAGCGGCAGCATCGGCTCCTCGACCCGCTGCTCCACGTAGCAGAAGGCGATCAGCGAGGCGGCGGCGAGCGCGGCCAGGCCGAGGATCTCCTTGGAGCCCCAGGCGTACTGCTGGCCGCCCCAGGTGGTGATCAGTACGAGCGAGGTGATGCCGGCGGTGAGCAGGATCGCGCCCAGGTAGTCGATCCGGGCGGTGTTGCGGACCTTCGGCAGCTTCAGGGTGACGACGACCACGGCGAGCGCGATCACACCGAGCGGCAGGTTGATGTAGAAGGTCCAGTGCCAGCTCAGGTGGTCGGTGATGAAGCCGCCGACCAGCGGGCCGCCGATGGTGGCCAGGGCCATCACCGCGGCGAACATGCCCTGGTACTTGCCGCGGTCGCGCGGCGGGACGAGCGCGCCCATGATCGACATGACGCCGACCATCAGACCGCCGGCGCCCAGGCCCTGCAGGGCGCGGAAGCCGATCAGCTCGTTCATGTTCTGGGACAGGCCCGACAGCGCCGAGCCCACCAGGAAGATCACGATCGAGGTGAGGAAGGTGCCCTTGCGGCCGTACAGGTCGCCGAGCTTGCCCCAGATCGGGGTGGAGGCGGCGGTGGCCAGGGTGTACGCGGTGACCACCCAGGACAGGTGTTCGGCACCGCCGAGGTCACCGACGATGGTCGGCATCGCGGTGCCGACGATCAGGTTGTCGAGCATGGCCAGCAGCATCGTGACGACCAAGCCGACCATCACGAGGCGGATCTCGCGGGGCGACCGCGGCTGCTCCTCCTCGGCCGTCTTGTCCTCCGGTACCGGGCCGGCGGTCTTGGACTGTGACATGGGGTGGGGTCTCCCGGAGGGGTGGTTCGGACGAGCGTCGCGCCGTGCGGCGGCTCACTTACTTGTCGCCCGGCTAGTTTATCGATCGTCGGCACGGTAAGTTGTTTCCTAGCCGGTCGTCAAGCCAGTTTTCCGAACGGCCGCCTGGGCAGGGAGAATGGGCCCGGGGCGGACGCCACCCTGGGGTCCGCAGCAGTCACCGACGCAGTCATGAGGCAGGCCATGGGCACTCCGCACAGCCCCCGCAGCGACACCCGGGCTCGCATCATCGAGGTGTCGTTGGAGCTCTTCTCCGAGCAGGGCTACGAGCAGACCTCACTGCGCGAGATCGCCGACCGCCTGGGCGTCACCAAGGCCGCGCTCTACTACCACTTCAAGACCAAGGACGACATCGTCCTGGGCATCGTCGAGCGGATGGCCGCGCCCATCGACGAGACCATCGAGTGGGGCCGGAAGCAGGCCTGGAGCCCGCAGACGCGCGACGAGCTGATCCGCCGCTTCGCGGACGGGATGGCCGAGCGGGCCCCGCTGCTGCGCTTCTTCCACGAGAACCAGCCCGCGCTGCGGGAGTCCCCGGCCGGACTGGCCTTCCGGGAGCGGATCATCACCATGATGCAGCTGGTGCACGGGCCGGAGGCGAGCTTTCAGGACCGGCTGCGCGCCGCGATGACGCTGTTCACCATCCACTCGTCGATGTTCCTGCTCCAGCAGGACAGCAAGGACTGCGGTCACGCCGAGAACGTGTGGGGCGAGAAGGTGCCGGTGGCCGACCTGGACGAGGCGCTGGAGGCCGCCCGGACGGTCGCGCTGGAGATCGGCGGCCGGATCAGCCACCCGGCCCGGGCCAGCGGCTGATCCCCGGTCAGAACGCCGTGACGCCGCGCTCGGAGAGATAGGCGATCGGGTTGACCACCGCGCCGTAGCGGTTGCGGGTGCGGATCTCGAAGTGCAGGTGCGGCCCGGTCGAGTTGCCGGTGTTCCCGGACAGCCCGACCCGTTCGCCCGCCGACACGTGGTCGCCCGGCGACACCGAGAGCGCGGACAGGTGGGCGTACTGCGCGAAGCGCCCGTCGACGAGCCGCAGGACGACCTCCTTGCCGTACGCGCCGTCCCGGGCGGCCGAGACCACGGTCGCGTCGCCGACCGCCAGCACCGGGGTGCCCGGGGCGACGGCGAAGTCCACCCCGGTGTGGTAGCCGGCGGCGTACTCGGATTCGGCCACCCCGTACGGATTGCTGATCGGCGCGTCCGGCACCGGCGGCGACCAGTCGGGCGCGGGGGCCGGTGCGGGCTCCGGCTCCGGTGCGGGCTCCGGGGCGGGAGCAGGGGCGGGAGCAGGGGCCGATGCGGGCTCCGGCGCGGGAACAGGGGTTGAAGCGGCGGCCGGCGGCTCGGCCGGCAGCAGATTGGGCGCCACCGCCACGAACGCCTGCGCCGAGGCGCCGTCGTCGGGCAGCTTGTACGGGCTGGGGCCGGCCACCTGGACCAGGCCCGGGTCGGGCACCGACGCCTGCGGAGCCGTGAAGGCCGAACTGCCCGGCGTGGTCGGCAGCACGGTCTGCGCCACGGCGCTGCCCGGCGCGGCCGCCAGCATCACACCCGCCAGCAGCACCGCGGCCGCTCCGGCGGAGACCACCGCGTGGTCGCGCTCGGCCCGCTGCCGGCCGCCCGGCAGGGTGGCGTGCCGGGGCGTGACGAGCGCGCGCGGCGGTGGCGCGGCATGGGTGCGGACGGCACGGCCGATCCGGGGCTGCCAGGCGGCCGCCTGGGCCGCCGTACGGGCGGCGAGCCGGCGCAGGGCCGGACCCACGGGCGGGACGGTGGACATCGCTCGACGTACCTCACGGTCGTGCGGGGGGCAGCACGAAGCGCCCGATCGGGCGCGTGCTGAGCGGGGGACCACTCAGATGTAACCGTCACCGAGTGGAGTCCCAAACGGGGCGAGGTACTACGGCGTGTAGTCAGCGTGGCGCCGGAGATTCAATCCGACGGAGCAACGATCACGGGATCGGATCGCCCACGACCGGTCCGATCCGCCCGGGCGAAAGCGTCCGGCCCGTCCCCGCGAACGCGGGGACGGGCCGGACGTGGAGACTTCAGAGCCGTGCGATCACGGCCTGACCGTCAGGACGATCAGTTGTCGACCGGGCGGACCCGGATCCAGGTCTCCAGGTAGTTCGCGGACTCGTTCTCGACCTCGATGCTGGTGCCGGTCTTCGGAACGATCACGCTGCTGTACGGGTTGTCCTTGGACCAGTACTCCTTCAGGTCCGAGAACTCGTCGACGCCCTTGGACTTCGGGATGACCGTCTCGACGCCGTTCTTGTGCAGCGTCAGCGCCGGGACGCGACGCGAGCCGAAGGTGGAGTCGAAGCCCTGCATGCGTGGACGCATCAGGGTGCCGTCGGCCCACTTCAGCGGGGTCGGGTGCGAGTCGACCGGGAGGATCAGACCCTGGCCCGGGTGGGCGCTGACGTTGTTGTCGGTCTGCGACTCGTCCCAGTACCAGATCAGCAGACCGGGCTGGTACGCGTAGTGCTCGACCCAGTTCGGCTTGGCGGTGCCGAAGCCGAAGTTGTACGGGCCGGTCTTCAGGGTCTCGTCGAACGACACGTACTGCCGGTTCTCCGCGATGTAGTACTGCGCGTAGTCCTTGGTGTACGAGCCGCCGAAACGGGTGAAGCCGTCGGCCGCCCAGCCGTTGTCACCCTTCTCGACGTCGTCGCTGAACACGGTGGCGCCGTCGGCGGTCACCGAGACGTCGTCCACCGCCAGACCGCGGTAGTGCAGGCCGCCGTCGGTGGTGTTGTGGTAGCGGAACTTGATCTGCTTGCCGGCGTAGGCGTCCAGCGGGAAGGACAGGTCGCCCCAGGCAGCGGTCAGGCCGCTGAGGGCCGGACGGCCGTTCTCCTTGGGCAGCGCGGCGCCGTTCCAGGTGCCGTCCACCACGGTCCAGGTCTTGCCACCGTCGGTGGAGACCTCGCCGAAGGCGTAGTCGAAGTCCGGCTCCAGCTCGTACCAGGCCTTGGCGTTGATGCTGGCCTTGGTCTTGCCGGTGAGGTCGATGTCCCGGGTCAGCGTGACGTTGAGGTTGTCGGCGCTGCCGCTCCACCACTCGGTGTTGCCGCTGAACGGCTTGTTGATGTCGGTGGTGATGCTCTTCTTCGGCAGGTCGACGATCAGGGCCTGCGGGAGCTTGCTGTTGTACTCGACCGGACCGATGTGGTGGGTCGACTCGGTGCCGGCCTTGGCGTGGTCCGCCTTCAGCCAGCCGAGCTTGTACTTGCTCCAGGCGTCGAGGTCGTTCGGCATGTCGCCGATGCTGTCCTTGCCCTCGCCGAGCCAGGAGCCGGAGGACATCAGCGACCAGAAGCCGACCGAGTTGTCGATGCCCTTGCCCGCGGTGTCGTAGAGGTCCGGCAGACCGAGGTCGTGGCCGTACTCGTGGGCGAAGACGCCGAGGCCGCCGTTCTCCGGCTGCATCGTGTAGTCGCCGATCCAGAAGCCGGAGTCACCGACCGGCACGCCGCCGAGCTTGTTGCCGTCGGGGCCGGCCTGGCCGTTCAGGTTGCCGTAGGCGTACGAACGGTGCGCCCACAGGGCCTTGTTGCCCTGCTTGCCGCCACCGGCCGACTTGTCCTCGCCGGCGTGCACGATCTGGAAGTGGTCGATGTACCCGTCGGGCTGGTTGAAGTTCCCGTCGTGGTGCGAGCCGTAGCGGTCCCACTGGTCGTACGAGGCCAGCGTCGCCTTGATCTGCTCCTTGGTCTGACCCTTCGCCAGCTGGTCCTTGTACCAGATGTCGACGGCGTCGCGGATCAGGTCCTGGGCGCTGGGGCAGACGTTGGAGCCGCAGTAGTCCGAGCCGTACCGGGCCTCGTTCCACGGCACCCGGACCCAGTCCGAGACCACGCCGTCGACCGAGTAGCGGCCCGAGGACTGCTTCTCGTAGAAGGTCTTCAGCGAGGGCTTGTCCTTGGCGAAGTACAGGTCCTGGTAGTGCTGCTGGTTGTAGTCGGCCTGCCAGGCGGTCGAGTTGTTGGTGGCGCGGTCCGGCTTCTCGATCTCGTTGTGCTTCGGGCCGGGCTCGCCGCCGAACTTGATCTTGCCGTCGGGTGTCTTGGTGGTGTTGTCCACCTGGTCGCCGAAGTCGACCAGGATGGTGAAGATCTTGTCCGTGCGCTCGCGGGCGAGCTCCACGTACTTGTCCTTGCCGAGCTTCACGCTGGTGCTGCCGTTGTGCTGCTCGACCTGGGCGGTGCCGTTGAGCAGCTGCTCGGTGGCGGCCTTCTGCTCGGCCTCCACCTTGGCGGTCAGCGGACCCGGGATGTTGTGCTCGGTGTTGACGGACTGAACGGCGTCAGCGGGGTCCCTCGGCGCCGGTGCGGAGCCGGCGGCGACGGCGGCGCTCGGGAACAGGCCCGCGCCGAGCGTGACTATGACCGCTGCGGCAGTGGTGATCGCAGCGGTTCTCCTGGTGGTCTTCAACGGTGTGACGTCCTCCCCGACCGAGCCGACTCTTGGCCAAGGCCCGGTAAACCAATATGAAAGACAGGTGGACGTCATTTGACCGAAGTGAGGCCGCAAAAGATAGACCTTGACCATGACATGGTCACGGCGCTATCCTCCCCGACTTCACATCAGTCGACAAAGTGTCAACCGCATCCTGGTTAAAGCTTGCTGAGAAATGGGACGCACCCGCACGAACCGGCCGGCAGGCTGCCCGCCCAGGGCCACGCCGACTGCGGGGTCGTCCGCCCCCGAACGCACCGAGCCCCCGGCGTGAACGCCGGGGGCTCGGTGGCTGTGAGGTTGTCTGTTAAATGTTGCCTTACTTCGTCAGGTCCGGACCGGACGAGGCGACCGCGGCAGGGGTGTCCGCGACGGCCGACTTCTCCTCACCTCGGAAGGTGAACTTGGCGTCCTTGCCCTCGCCCTCGACGTCGACGACGACGATGTGGCCGGCCCGCAGCTCACCGAAGAGGATCTTCTCGGAGAGGTGGTCCTCGATCTCGCGCTGGATGGTGCGGCGCAGCGGGCGGGCGCCCATGATCGGGTCGTAGCCGCGCTTGGCCAGCAGCTTCTTGGCCTCGACGCTGAGCTCCAGGCCCATGTCCTTGTCCTTGAGCCGCTCGTCCACCTTGGCGATCATCAGGTCGACGATCTGGATGATGTCGTCCTCGGACAGCTGGTGGAACACCACGATGTCGTCGACACGGTTCAGGAACTCGGGGCGGAAGTGCTGCTTGAGCTCCTCGCCGACCTTCGCCTTCATCCGCTCGTACCCGGTCTGGGAGTCACCCGTGGCCGCGAAGCCCAGGTTGAAGCCCTTGGAGATGTCCCGGGTGCCGAGGTTGGTCGTCATGATGATGACGGTGTTCTTGAAGTCGACCACGCGGCCCTGGGAGTCGGTCAGGCGACCGTCCTCCAGGATCTGCAGCAGCGAGTTGAAGATGTCCGGGTGGGCCTTCTCGACCTCGTCGAAGAGGACGACCGAGAACGGCTTGCGGCGGACCTTCTCGGTCAGCTGGCCGCCCTCCTCGTAGCCCACGTATCCGGGCGGGGAGCCGAACAGCCGGGAGACGGTGTGCTTCTCGGAGAACTCGGACATGTCGAGCGCGATCAGCGCGTCCTCGTCGCCGAAGAGGAACTCGGCCAGCGTCTTGGACAGTTCGGTCTTACCGACGCCGGACGGGCCGGCGAAGATGAACGAACCGCCGGGGCGCTTCGGGTCCTTGAGGCCCGCACGGGTGCGCCGGATGGCCTGGGAGAGCGCCTTGATGGCGTCCTTCTGGCCGATGACGCGCTTGTGCAGCTCGTCCTCCATGCGGAGCAGACGGGACGTCTCCTCCTCGGTCAGCTTGAAGACCGGGATGCCGGTGGCGGTGGCCAGGACCTCGGCGATGAGCTCCTCGTTGACCTCCGCGACGACGTCCATGTCGCCGGCCTTCCACTCCTTCTCGCGCTTGGCCTTGGCCTGCAGGAGCTGCTTCTCGTCGTCACGCAGGGACGCGGCCTTCTCGAAGTCCTGCGCGTCGATCGCGCTCTCCTTCTCGCGGCGCACGTCGGCGATCTTCTCGTCGAACTCGCGCAGGTCCGGCGGCGCGGTCATCCGGCGGATGCGCATCCGGGAGCCGGCCTCGTCGATCAGGTCGATCGCCTTGTCCGGCAGGAAGCGGTCCGAGATGTACCGGTCGGCCAGGGTGGCGGCGGCGACCAGGGCGGAGTCCGTGATGGAGACCCGGTGGTGGGCCTCGTAGCGGTCGCGCAGACCCTTGAGGATCTCGATGGTGTGCGGCAGCGAGGGCTCCGCGACCTGGATCGGCTGGAAGCGGCGCTCCAGCGCGGCGTCCTTCTCCAGGTGCTTGCGGTACTCGTCCAGGGTGGTGGCACCGATGGTCTGCAGCTCGCCGCGGGCCAGCATCGGCTTGAGGATGCTGGCTGCGTCGATGGCGCCCTCGGCGGCGCCCGCGCCGACCAGGGTGTGCAGCTCGTCGATGAACAGGATGATGTCGCCGCGGGTGCGGATCTCCTTGAGCACCTTCTTCAGGCGCTCCTCGAAGTCACCGCGGTAGCGCGAGCCCGCCACCAGGGCGCCCAGGTCCAGCGTGTAGAGCTGCTTGTCCTTGAGCGTCTCCGGGACCTCGCCCTTGACGATCGCCTGCGCCAGGCCCTCGACCACGGCGGTCTTGCCGACGCCGGGCTCACCGATCAGGACCGGGTTGTTCTTGGTGCGGCGGGACAGCACCTGCATGACCCGCTCGATCTCCTTCTCGCGCCCGATGACCGGGTCGAGCTTGGCCTCACGGGCGGCCTGGGTGAGGTTGCGGCCGAACTGGTCCAGGACCAGCGAGGTCGACGGGGTGCCCTCGGCGGGCCCGCCGGCCGTGGCCGACTCCTTGCCGCCGCCGGTCTGGTAACCGGACAGCAGCTGGATGACCTGCTGGCGCACCCGGTTGAGGTCGGCGCCCAGCTTCACCAGGACCTGGGCGGCGACGCCCTCGCCCTCGCGGATCAGGCCGAGCAGGATGTGCTCGGTGCCGATGTAGTTGTGGCCGAGCTGCAGGGCCTCCCGGAGCGACAGCTCCAGGACCTTCTTGGCCCGGGGGGTGAAGGGAATGTGACCGGATGGGGCCTGCTGGCCCTGGCCGATGATCTCCTCGACCTGCTGGCGTACGGCCTCAAGAGAAATCCCGAGGCTCTCCAGGGCCTTGGCGGCGACGCCCTCGCCCTCGTGGATCAGACCCAGGAGGATGTGCTCGGTGCCGATGTAGTTGTGGTTGAGCATCCGGGCTTCTTCCTGAGCCAGGACGACAACCCGCCGCGCGCGGTCGGTGAACCTCTCGAACATCGTTTATCGCTCCTCAGAGCGGTCGGGCAGTTCGGGGTCCGTCCCCGCCCTGTCCTTCCGCATGCTAGTCCCGCTCAGCGGCGCGGCCCACGGATTCACTCCCCGGTAGAGGAGCGAGATGCTGCGCGACCAGCCGACACCAATCCCAACCTGATGCTGGGAATCGGTGTTCCCACTAGTGGGCCGGATGCACCGGAAACCGCTACGCCATCGGCGAACAAGAGTCGCCGGGGCGGAGCCGGACCCTCTCCGGCCGGTCACTCATACTGCCCCTGGACGGGCCTAGAACCCGTCCATCAGCATTCATACCCGGTATCGAGGCGGTTCTCGCGCAGTTTCCGCGGTGACGGTGTTCGCCTGGCGAGAAGTCGGGCCGCCGAGAAGTCGGGCCGCGGTGACGGTGGTTCAACGGCGGCCGGGAGGGCCGGTACGCCATCCCGGTGGTGTCCTCGTTACCGCTTCGCTCCTACAGCGTTGCACAGCTCGTGATTGTTCCGCCGCCCGAGCCAGCCGCCCCGGACGACCCCGGTAGCGGCGGCGCGGCGGCCGTCCTGGCACGCGCCGCGGGGCGCGGAGGAGCCTCCTCCGCGCCCCGCGCGTGTGTCGTCGGCGCCGTACGCGGTCGCCGGGGCCCGCATCCGCTCCGGCGGGCCGGCGGTGCCGGGGTCAGGACGCGTTGGCGTCTTCGTAGGCCTGGCGGACGTTGCTCGGCACCCGGCCGCGGTCGTTGACCTCCATGCCCTGCTCCTTGGCCCACGCGCGGATCTTCGCGGTGTCGGGAGCGCTGCCGGACGGGCGCGCCGCGGCGCTGCGGCCCGGACGCCGGGAGCCGGCGAGTCGGCCGCTCTGCTTGCGACCCTTCTCCACGTAGGGCGCCAGCAGACCGCGCAGCTTGTCCGCGTTGACGCTCTTCAGGTCGATCTCGTAGGCAACGCCGTCCAGCGCGAACGTCACCGTCTCGTCCGCCGAACCGCCTTCGAGATCGTCTTCAAGAATGACCTGCACCCTCTGTGCCACGGGCTTCCCTTTCCGCTAAACGACCCATTGCCTAAGGAAAGGAAAGCGCCTTTCTCCGGAAAACACAAACCCTTGACCGGCACGGAGCCGCTCAGAGGTGCAGCAGCATGCGCGAGTTGCCCAGTGTGTTGGGCTTCACCCGCTCCAGGTCAAGGAACTCCGCGACACCTTCATCGTACGAGCGGAGGAGTTCTTCATAGACATCCGTAGCGATCGCCGCCGGGTCTGTCGTACCATCATCGGTTTCCTGAAGCTCCCCGATCTCGACGAAACCGTGTTTCGCGAAGAACGGAACCTCGAACGTCAGGCAGAAAATCCGACGGACGCCGAGCCAGCGTGCCGTCTGCACCAGCTTCTCCAGCAGCAGATGCCCGATCCCGAAGCCCCGGCAGGACGGGTCGACCGCGAGCGTGCGGACCTCGGCGAGGTCCTCCCACATCACGTGCAGGGCACCGCACGCCACCACCACGCCGTTGTCGTCGCGTTCCGCGACCCAGAACTCCTGGACGGATTCGAACAGTGTGACAGTGGGCTTGTCGAGCAGAATGCCGTCGCGCGAGTAGGCGTCGATGAGCCCGCGTACGGCCCGTACGTCCGTGGTCCGCGCGCGGCGGATGGTGACCTCCATGGCGGGACGCTATCGCGTCGTCCCCGGTCCGGTCGCCCCGGTATCCGGTCCGGCGCTATCCGGAGGGTCGCCCGCGGAATCCGCGGCGGGCGGAGCTGCTGCTGGATCGGATGGGAACAACGCTGCCACCCGCAAGGCGTCCCGGAGTGCCTCGCGTTGCTCCGGCGACATCAGGCCGAAGAAGTGCACCAGGGCCGCCGCCGGATTGTCACTGGTGGCCCATGCGTCGTTCATCAGGGCCGCCGTGTACGCCTCGCGCGAGGAGACCGGTTCATATCGATAGGCCCGGCCGACCCGCTCGCGGCGCAGCCAGCCCTTTCTGTGCAGCTTGTCCAGGACGGTCATCACCGTGGTGTACGCGATTTCGCGTTCCGACTGCAGATCCAGGAGAACCTCGCGAACCGTCACCGGTCGGTTCCACCGCCACACCCGGGTCATGATGGCGTTCTCAAGTTCGCCGAGTTGCCGGACCATAGTGCGGCCAGGATAGGGAGTGAATGGGGCAAATCTTGTGAAGTGCGCCAAACCGGCGCGCCGCCACCCCCGGGAATCGGGAATGGCGGCGCGCGGGTCGTTCTGCGGCGGCTGACGGTGTCAGTCGCGGGTTCGTTCGCGGGGAAGGCCCCGGGAAGGCCCCGGGAAGGCCCCCGAGGCCCCGGGAAGGCCCCCGACCCCGGGGGATCAGTCGATGTCTTCCTTGGCCTTCTGGGCCCCGCCCTGGCTGCGGAAGATGGCCCGCACCAGGAATCCGAAGCCGATCGCCATGACCAACGGCGGCACGATCGCGCTGACGTAGTCCATCAGGTCACTCCTCCTCGGTCTTCTCCGCCGTCGCGACGGAAGCCTTCGGCTCCGGCTTCACCAGCGGGAAGAGCACGGTCTCCCGGATGTTCTTGCCGGTCAGCAGCATGATCAGGCGGTCCACGCCGAGGCCGAGGCCACCGGTCGGGGGCATCGCGTACTCCAGCGCGCGCAGGAAGTCCTCGTCCAGCTGCATCGCCTCGACGTCGCCGCCGGCCGCCAGCAGGGACTGCGCGGTGAAGCGGGCGCGCTGCTCGACCGGGTCGATCAGCTCGGAGTAGGCGGTGCCGATCTCGGTGCCGAAGATCACCAGGTCCCACTTCTCGGCCACGCCGGCGACCGAGCGGTGCTGGCGGGTCAGCGGGGAGACCTCGGTCGGGTAGTCCTTGATGAAGGTCGGCCGGACGGCGTTCTCCTCCAGCAGGCGCTCCACCATCTCCAGCACGATCTGGCCGTGGCCCCAGTTCTTCTCGAACGGGATGTCGTGGTCGGTGGCGAGCTTGCGCAGTTCCTCGACGCCGGTCTCCGGGGTGACCTCGACACCCAGGTGGGCGGAGATGCCCGGGTAGACGCTGACCTCCTCCCACGGCTCGGCCAGGTCGATCTCGTGCTCCACGCCGTGGGCGTCCACGCCCTTGATCACCGTGGTGCCCAGGGCGTCCCGGGCGGCGTTGATGATCGTCTCGCGGATCAGCTCGGCCTGGGTGTTGTAGTCGCCGTAGGCCTCGTACGACTCCAGCGAGGTGAACTCGGGGTTGTGGGTGGCGTCCGCGCCCTCGTTGCGGAAGTTGCGGTTGATCTCGAAGACCTTCTCGGCGCCGCCGACCACCAGCCGCTTGAGGTACAGCTCGGGGGCGATGCGCATGTAGAGGTCGATGTCGTACGCGTTGATGTGCGTCTTGAACGGACGGGCGTTGGCGCCGCCGTGCACCGGCTGCAGCATGGGGGTCTCGACCTCGATGAAGCCGCGGTCCTCGTAGGTGCGGCGGATCGAGCGGACGACCTTGCTGCGCAGGTGCAGGATCTCCCGGGCCTCGGGGTTCACGATCAGGTCGACGTAGCGCTGGCGGACCCGGGCCTCCGGGTCGGTCAGGCCCTTGTGCTTGTCCGGCAGCGGGCGCAGGCACTTGGCGGTGAGCTCCCAGCGGTCCACCATCACCGACAGCTCGCCGCGCTTGGAGGTGATCACCTCGCCCTCGACGCCGACCTGGTCGCCGAGGTCGATGTCGGACTTCCAGGCGGCCAGCCGCTCGGCGCCCAGCTTGTCCAGGGAGAACATCACCTGGAGGTCGCCGGTGCCGTCGCGCAGGGTGGCGAAGCAGAGCTTGCCGCCGGTGCGGGAGAGGATCACCCGGCCGGTGATGCCGGCCCGCTCACCGGTCGCGGTGTCGGGTTCGAGGTCCGGGTGCTTGGCACGCAGGTCCGCGATGGTGGTGGTGCGGGGGAATCCGACCGGGTACGGGTCGACACCGGCCGCCCGGAGCCGGTCCAGCTTCTCGCGCCGGACGCGCATCTGCTCGGGGAGGTCGTCGG
Source organism: Kitasatospora sp. NPDC004669 (assembly GCF_040609455.1). Classification (NCBI taxonomy): domain Bacteria; kingdom Bacillati; phylum Actinomycetota; class Actinomycetes; order Kitasatosporales; family Streptomycetaceae; genus Kitasatospora; species Kitasatospora sp. NPDC004669. The sequence continues at coordinate 8,024 of NZ_JBEXKB010000019.1, read as the reverse complement.
TCGCGGGAAAAAGGCTCTGATCGCTCACCCCACAAGGGTAGCCAGCCGTACACCGTGCTCCGCGACCGGATTACCGGAGAGGGGAGACCGTGGCGGCGGTCTCCCCTCGGGGGCGCGGTCGGCTCAGCCGGTGCCGGTGCGGAGTTCGGTCTCCTCCGGGGTCTCGTCGGCCGGCGTGGTGGGGTGGGCCGGGGGTTTGGGGCGGCGGCCGAAGAGCTCGGCCGGGGTGGGCATCCGGTGCGGGCGGGTCGGGGTCTGCGCGGCGGCGGGCTGCTCCGGGCGGGAGTCGCGGGAGTCGGTGCTGCTCATCGTGGTCCGTCCTCCTACAGGGGTGGGGTGACTGCTCGGTGGTGCGGCGGGGTTCGGTACGGCCACCAGGTGGCGCGGCTGCCCGGTGGTGAGGGCGAGCCGTTCGCGGACGGCGGTCTCGGCCAGCGCGTGGCAGCGCCCAGCCAACCGGGAGCGGCGGGCCCGTTCGCCGTGGCCGCAGGGTTGGCGGGTCAGTCCGCGCAGCGCGGTGAGGTCCTCGGGTCCGGGCAGGTAGCCGCCGGCCACGGCCTCCTCCAGACGCTCCAGGTAGCCGGGAGCGCTGCCGGGCAGGGCGGAGCGGTAGCGGCCGAGGTCGGCGAGCAGAAAGGCGCGCAGTCGGCCGCCCTCCTGGACGGCCTCGTCGATCGCCTCGGTCAGGCGCAGGGCGTCCTGGACGTCCTCCGCCCACAGCTCGGCGCCCGGCCCGGCGAACGCCGTTCGGTCGGGCTCCTGGAGGTGGACGGGGACGGCGGGGTGCAGGGCTTGGGCGAGGGCTCGGCGCAGCACGCGGACTTCGTCGGCGCTGAAGGCCATGCCGCCGCGCGATCCGTGTGGCGTAGGCATGGGTTGACACTACGTGAGGAATATCCGATTTGTCGGTAACGTCGCGCGGAATTCCCCTCCATTGGGGCCTCGGCGGAGGGTCAGCTCGGCCGGTTGCGCTCGTACACCAGGCGCAGGCCGACCAGCGTCAGCCAGGGCTCGTGCACGTCGATGGTGGTGGCCTCGCCGAGGACCAGCGGCGCGAGGCCGCCGGTGGCGATCACCTGAACGTCGTCCGGGTCCTTGGCCAGCTCCCGGGCCATCCGCTCGACCAGGCCGTCGACCTGCCCGGCGAAGCCGTAGAGGATGCCGGACTGCATGCCCTCGACGGTGTTCTTGCCGATCACGTTGCGCGGGCGGGCCAGCTCGATCTTGCGCAGCTGGGCGCCCCGGACGCCGAGCGCCTCGACCGAGATCTCGATGCCGGGGGCGATCGCCCCGCCGACGTAGTCGCCGCGGGCGTTGACGGCGTCGAAGGTGGTCGCGGTGCCGAAGTCGACCACGATGCACGGGCCGCCGTACAGGTGGTTGGCGGCCAGCGCGTTGACGATCCGGTCCGCGCCGACCTCCTTGGGGTTGTCCATCAGGACGTGCACCCCGGTCTTCACGCCGGGCTCCACGATCACCGCGGGGACGTCGCCGTAGTAGCGGCGGGTCACCTCGCGGAGCTCGTGGAGCACGGCGGGAACGGAGGAGCAGATCGCCAGGCCCTCCACCGAGGCCTCCCGGACCGCGGTGTGGTTGCCCATCAACCCCTGCAGCAGTACCGCCAGTTCATCGGCGGTGCGGCGCGGATCGGTGGAGATCCGCCAGTGTTCCACCACGTCCTCGCCGTCGAACAGGCCGAGTGTGGTCTGGGTGTTGCCGACGTCGATGGTGAGGAGCATGGGGCGCTTTCTGCGAGTCGGGACAGGTCTGCTCTCGACCTGACGGTCAGGCGCGCAGGTCCAGGCCGATGTCCAGGATCGGCGAGGAGTGGGTCAGCGCGCCCACGGCCAGGTAGTCGACACCAGTCTGGGCGACCTCGCGCGCGCTGGCCAGGGTCAGTCCGCCGGAGGCCTCCAGCTTCGCCCGGCCGGCCACCAGCGCGACGGCCTCCTTCAGCTGCTCGACGGTGAAGTTGTCCAGCAGGATCAGGTCCGCACCGGCCTCCAGCACCGGCGGGATCTGCTCCAGGTCGTCCACCTCGACCTCGACCGGCAGCTCCGGGTACGCGGCCCGGACGGCCCGGAAGGCCTCGGCCACGCCGCCGGCCGCCACCACGTGGTTGTCCTTCACCAGGGCGGCGTCCGAGAGCGCCATCCGGTGGTTGGCGCCGCCGCCGCAGCGCACCGCGAACTTCTCCAGCGCGCGCAGGCCGGGGGTGGTCTTGCGGGTGTCCCGGACCACCGCGCCGGTGCCCTCCAGGGCGTCCGCCCAGGCCCGGGTCGCGGTGGCGATGCCGGACAGGTGGCAGAGCAGGTTGAGCGCGCTGCGCTCGGCGGTCAGTAGGTCGCGGGTGCGGGAGCGGACCGACAGCAGCACCTGGCCGGCCTCGACCCGGTCGCCGTCCTGGACGTGCCGCTCGACCTCGAACTCCTCCTCGCAGATCAGCGAGACGACCGCCTCGGCGACCCGCAGACCGGCCACCACGCCGGCCTGGCGGGCGGTGAAGTCGGCGGTCGCGACGGCGTCGGCGGGCACGGTGGCCACCGAGGTGACGTCCTCGCCGCCGGCCAGGTCCTCGGCCAGCGCCAGGGTGGCGACGTCCTCGACCTCGACCGGGTCCAGTCCGGCCTGCTCCAGCAGCTCGGCCAGCTGCGGGTCCAGGCCGGTCTCGTAACCCTCGCCGTCCCCGCAGGCGCAGCCGTCGCCGCAGCCGCCGGCCTGGTCGGCCAGGGGGAGTTCCTCGTGGGAGTGGGTCATGGTTCTACTGCTCCTCAGGGGTGCTGACGGGGTCGCCGGAGGCGGTCAGGGTGGTGATCAGGTGGCGCCGCCAGTGGGCGTCGTCGCGCTCGGGGAAGTCCTCGCGCCAGTGGCAGCCGCGGGTCTCCTCGCGCTGCGCGGCGGCCGCGACCAGCGCGGTGGCGACCAGCAGCAGGTTGGCGGCCTCCCAGGTCTCCACCCGGGGGTCGGCCGGCTTCTCCTCGGCCACGTGGAAGCGGGCCTGCTCGGCGAGCAGGGCCAGCCCGGCGGCGGTGTCGGCCATCGACGCGGCGGAGCGCAGGATGCCCGCGCCGCGCGACATCAGCCGCTGGATCTCGGCCCGGGCCTCGGACGGCGGCAGCGGCACCGGCCGGGCGGCCCGCGCCGCGGTGACGTCCACCGTGCGCTCGGGCAGCTCGCCGGCGGCGTGCAGCTCCGCCAGGTCGGCGGCGATCCGCTCGGCGAAGACCAGGCCCTCCAGCAGCGAGTTGGAGGCCAGCCGGTTGGCGCCGTGCACCCCGGTGCAGGCGACCTCGCCGCAGGCGTACAGGCCGGGGACGGTGGTGCGGCCGTGCCGGTCGGTGCGGATGCCGCCGGAGGCGAAGTGGGCGGCCGGGGCGATCGGGATCGGCTCGGTGACCGGGTCGATGCCGTTCGCGCGGCAGAAGGCCAGGATGGTGGGGAAGCGGTGCTCCCACATCTCGGCGCCGAAGTGCCGCCCGTCCAGGAACATGTGCTCGGCGCCCTGCGCCTGCATGCGCCGGGTGATCGCCTTGGCGACGATGTCGCGCGGGGCCAGTTCGGCCAGCTCGTGCTGCCCGACCATGAAGCGGACGCCGTCCGCGTCGACCAGGTGGGCGCCCTCGCCGCGGACCGCCTCGGAGACCAGCGGCTGCTGGCCCTCGGCGTCCGGACCGAGCCAGAGCACGGTGGGGTGGAACTGGACGAACTCCAGGTCGGTGGCGGCGGCGCCGGCCCGCAGTGCCAGGGCCACGCCGTCGCCGGTGGAGACCGCCGGGTTGGTGGTGGCGGAGAACACCTGGCCCATGCCGCCGGTGGCGAGCACCACCGCGCGGGCCCGGACGGCGCCGACCCCGTCGCGCTGGCCCTCGCCCATCACGTGCAGGGTCAGCCCGGCGGCGTGGCCGTCGGCGTCGGTCAGCAGGTCGAGGACGAGCGCGTGCTCGATCAGCTCGATGTCCGGGTCGGTGCGGACGGCGGCGACCAGGGCGCGCGATATCTCGGCGCCGGTCGCGTCCCCGCCCGCGTGGACGATCCGGCGGCGGTGGTGGCCGCCCTCGCGGGTCAGCAGGACCTCGCCGTCCTCGCCCCGGTCGAACAGGGCGCCGGCGGCGATCAGCCGGCGGACGGCGTCCGGGCCCTCGGTGACCAGGGTGCGGACGGCCTCCTCGTCGCAGACGCCAGCGCCGGCCACCAGGGTGTCGTCGAGGTGCTGCTCGGGGGTGTCCCCCTCGCCCAGGGCGGCGGCGACGCCGCCCTGGGCCCAGCGGGTCGAGCCCTCGTCCAGCATCGCCTTGGTGACCACCATGGCCCGCAGGCCGGCTTTGCGGACGTTGAGGGCGACGGTGAGACCGGCCACCCCGGAGCCGACCACGACCACGTCGGTGGTGGCGGTCCAACCGGGGGTCGGGGCGGTGAGGCGATGCGTAACGGACATGGCTCAGCGGCTCCTTCAGCGCGTGGCCGCGGCGGCCGCGCCGTCGCCACCGTACGCCTGGTCACCGCGGAGCAGTCCGGTGCCCTCCTGGGCCTCGGCGGGGTCGCCGCCCAGGCCGGTGATCCGGTTGTGCTCGTCCACGAAGACGATCTTCGGCTCGTAGCCCTTGGCCTCGGCCGTGTCCATCTGCCCGTAGGCGATGAGTATGACCAGGTCGCCGGGGTGGACCAGACGGGCGGCGGCGCCGTTGATGCCGATCACGCCGGTGCCGCGCGGGCCGGCGATGGTGTAGGTCTCCAGCCGGGCGCCGTTGTTGATGTCGACGATGTGGACCAGCTCGCCGGGGAGCAGGTCGGCGGCGTCGAGCAGGTCCTCGTCCACCGTGACGGAGCCGACGTAGTGCAGGTCGGCCTGGGTCACGGTGGCCCGGTGGATCTTGGACTTGAGCATGGTGCGGAGCATGGGGTCACGCCTCCAGTGAGTGCATGCCTAGAAGGGGTTCTTGCTACCGGTTCAGCGAACGGTTCCGTGCTGGACGGGCATCCGCCTAGCGGCAGATGACGTGGACGTTGTCGATCAGGCGGGTCGAGCCCACCTTCGCGGCGACGGCCAGCACCGCCGTGCCCTGGAAGTCGTCCGCCGCCTCCGAGAAGTCGTGCGGGTCGATCAGCGCGAGGTAGTCAAGGGTGACACCTTCGGCGCCGTCCAGGACAGCCGCGGCCGCCTCGCGCACGGCCTTCGGGCCCTGCGCGGCGACGTCCCGGCCGGCGAACAGGGCCTTGGACAGGGCGAGGGCGCGGGTGCGCTCCTCCTCGGAGAGGTAGCGGTTGCGCGAGGACAGCGCCAGGCCGTCCTCCTCGCGGACGGTCGGCACGCCGACGATCTCGACGTCGAAGTCCAGGTCGGCGACCATCCGCTGGATGACCGCCAGCTGCTGGGCGTCCTTCTCGCCGAAGAAGGCGAAGTCCGGGTCGGTGATGTGCAGCAGCTTGGCGACCACGGTCAGCACGCCGTCGAAGTGGCCGGGGCGGGTGGCGCCCTCGAAGCGCTCGCCCATCGGGCCGGCCGCCAGGCGCACCTGCGGCTCGCCGTTCGGGTAGACCTCCTCGACGGAGGGCGCGAAGACCACGTCGGCGCCGTTCTCCTCGGCCAGCCGCACGTCGTCGTCGAGGGTGCGCGGGTAGCGGTCCAGGTCCTCGGACGGGCCGAACTGCAGCGGGTTGACGAAGACCGTCACCGCGACCCGGCCCTCCCGGCCGACCTGCTTGCGGGCGGCCCGGATCAGCGCGGCGTGGCCCTCGTGCAGCGCGCCCATGGTCATCACGACGGCGTTGTCCACCGGCTGCTCGTCCGGCCAGAACGCGGCCTCGAAGTCGTCCACGGTGCGGGTGACGACGGCCCGGTGGACCTTCGGCGTCCGCTGGGGCTTGCTCGGCTGCTTACCGCGTGCCATCAGGCTTCTCCTCGTTCAGTACGTCCAGCAGCTCCGCCGCCGACGTTTCGTCGATCGTCCCGTTGGCGAGCGCCCGCTGCGCGGTGGCGCGGGCCATCGCCCGGTAGGCCGCCGGGATGTCCGGGGACACCGTACTGAGCTGCGCCAGGTGACGCCGTACGGTGCCCGCGTCGCCCCGGGCGACCGGGCCGGTGAGGGCCGCGTCGCCGGAGCGCAGGCTGTTGTCCAGGGCCGCGCCGAGCAACGGGCCGAGCATCCGGCCGGGCTCGGCGACGCCGGCCGTGCGCAGCAGGTCCATCGCCTGGGCGACGAGGGTGACCAGGTGGTTCGCGCCGTGCGCGAGGGCGGTGTGGTAGAGCGGGCGGACCTCCTCGGGCACCCATTCGGGCTCGCCGCCCATCTCCACCACCAGGGCCTCGGCGACCGGCCGCAGCTCCTCGGGGGCGGTCACGCCGAACGGGCAGCCGGCCAGCCGGGCCAGGTCGACGGAGGTGCCGGTGAAGGTCATCGCCGGGTGCAGGGCCAGCGGCAGCGCCCCGGCCCGGGTGGCGGGCTCCAGGATGCCGACGCCGTGCGCGCCGGAGGTGTGCACCAGCAGTTGTCCGGGGCGGACGGCACCGGTGGCGGCGAGGCCGGTCACCAGGTCGGCCAGCGCGTCGTCCGGCACGGTCAGCAGGACCAGGTCGGCGGCGGCCATGACCTGCGGCGGGGTGACGATCCGCACACCCGGCAGCAGCGACTCGGCGCGGCGGCGGGAGGCGGCGGAGACCCCGGAGGCGGCGACCACGGTGTGCCCGGCGAGCTGCAGCGCGGCGCCCAGCGCGGGGCCGACCCGGCCGGTGCCGACCACGCCGACGGCCAGCCTGGCCGGTCGGTTGCCGGGGTCGCTCGGGTCGCCGAGGCCGTCGGCGAGCGGGGCGAACTCGCCGAAGCCAGCGAAGTCGCTCATGCGCCCGCCTCGCTGCGCTCGGCAGGGGCATTCGCCCACGCGCGCCTTTCGATGATTCGCTCGCTGCGCTCGCTCATGCGCCCGCCTCGCTGCGCTCGCTCATGCGCCCGCCTCGCTGCGCTCGGCAGGGGCATTCGCCCACGCGCGCCTTTCGATGATTCGCTCGCTGCGCTCGCTCACGCTTTGTCCCTGATCATCCGTTCCAGTCCACCTGCGGGTACCGGACGTACCGCCCCAGTGTACGGGCGCGTCAGTCCGCCGCCCCGGCCCGGATCAGCCCGGCCTCGTACGCCAGCACCACGGCCTGGACCCGGTCGCGCAGCCCGAGCTTGGCCAGGATCCGGCCGACGTGGGTCTTCACGGTGGCCTCGGAGAGCACCAGCCGGGCCGCGATCTCGCCGTTCGACAACCCCTGGGCGACCAGCAGGAACACCTCCCGCTCGCGCTCGGTCAGCGGGCCGAGGACGTCCGAGCCGGGCGCGCTGTGCGGGGTGGGCAGCACCTCGGCGAAGCGGTCGATCATCCGGCGGGTGGTGGTCGGGGCGACCACCGCGTCGCCGCCGTGCACCGCGCGGATCGCGGCCACCAGCTCGGTCGGCGGGACGTCCTTGAGCAGGAAGCCGCTGGCCCCGGCCTTGAGCGCGGCGAAGGCGTACTCGTCCAGGTCGAAGGTGGTGAGGATGAGCACGTGCGGGGCGTTCGGCAGCGGGCTGCCGTCCTCGGCCAGGCAGATCCGGCGGGTCGCCTGCACCCCGTCCAGGCGGGGCATCCGTACGTCCATCAGGATCACGTCCACCGGCGTGTGCCGCAGCAGCTCCAGGGCCTGCACACCGTCGCCCGCCTCGGCGGCGATCTCGATGTCGCCCTGCGACTGGAGGATCATCCGGAAGCCGGTGCGCAGCAGTTCCTGGTCGTCGACGAGCATCACGCGGATGGTCAAGGTGGCTCCTAAAGGGGGGGCGGTGGGTCAGTGTGCGGCCTTGAGCGGGAGGATGGCGCGGATGCGGAAGCCGCCGCCGGGGCGGGGGCCCACGTCGAGGCTTCCGCTGACCATGCCGACCCGTTCGCGCATGCCGATCAGGCCGTGGCCCAGACCGTCCGCGCCGCCGGCGGTCAGCTTCTCGTCGGTGCTGCCGCGTCCGTCGTCCTCGACCAGGACGGCCAGCTCGCGTTCGCCGAAGTCGACC